>CAYWNR010000030.1:0-15688 GCA_964459705.1 uncultured Gemmatimonadaceae bacterium
GTGTCCCTGCATATCGGCGCCGAGGGCGTGCGCGCGCAGCGGACCCCGGACTCGGTGGAACTGTACCTCGGCGAGAACCGGGGGAACTCCGTCGCAATCGCGCGCACTGCGCTCGCGGCGGGTGCCAGCATCGTCGTCGGGCACGGCCCCCACGTGCTTCGTGGGGCGGAATGGCGTCCCGATGGCGTCGCTGTCTACTCCCTTGGCAACTTGGTGACGTATGGGCCGTTTTCGATGGCGCCCCCGCTCGATCGGGGAGCGATCTTCTGTGCCTGGCTCGATCGGGAAGGCCGTGTCGTGCAGGCCGATCTGCGGCCAACGTATCAACTGAAGGCGGGAACGGTGGTTCCCGACGCGCAGTTTCGCGCGGCGGAACTCGTTGACTCACTGAGCAGACTGGATTTCCCCGCCACGGGCGTCCGCGTGCCGTTCGGGATGATACGGCGCCGGCGCACCCACTGAGGTCGCGCACTCCCGACGTACCGGCTTCCCAGGGATGCTTCGCACTGAAGCTAGGTGGGTTCCGGCACGGAAACGACGATCCGGACGGTGAGCGTCTCGGCCGTCTGTGGCTCGATGCTGCAGTAGCACGCGGTCCCAAGGACCTTCTTGAGGCCGAGCAACTCGGATTCCTCGATCCGCGTAACGTCTCGATACACGATTTCGATCGTTCGTGGGGCTGTGATGCGGCACGTCATCGGGCGGCGGCGCAAGCGATGGTGCTGGTCTAGCCGGGCGAGTCCGTCCTCGAGTCGGCTGCGTACTTGGCGCAGGTACTCTTGCTCGGCGAATCCCGGTCCTTTGTCAGCCACGTGCACCGTCCTTGCGGTTGCCCCGCGCGATTGCGACGTTGCGTCGCATCCCAGCAAGCCCCGGGCGGGCAAACGCCGTCCGGCCGTAGCGTTCAGCGAATGCCGTGGTGTCGAGCTGCTCGAAGGCATCGACCGCGACCCATGCACGACCGCCGTCGAATTGCAGCCATTGATCAGCCGTTGGACGGGCGAACTTCTCGTTCCAGGGACAGACGTCCTGGCAGATGTCGCATCCGAAGACCCAGTTGCCCGTTCGGTGGGCAAGGTCGTCCGGAACCGTGCCCCGAAACTCGATCGTCAAGTACGAGATGCAACGCGTCGCGTCCAAGACACGCTCGGCCGGGAAGGCTCCGGTTGGGCATGCCTCCAGACATCGAGTGCACGACCCGCATCGGTCCGCTTCGAACGGGACATCGAGCGCGAGCTCGACGTTCGTGAGGATCGTTGCGACGAAGGTGAACGACCCGCGTTGCGGGTCGATGAGCATGGTGTTCTTCCCGATCCACCCGAGCCCGGCCCGTTGCGCGAGCTCCCGCTCCGGGACCGGACCGGCATCGACGTACGCTCGAACGACACTCCCCGTGTCTCCGAGGGATGAGACGAATCCGGACAGCTCCTCGAGGGCGGGTGCGAGGCCGATGTGGTAGTCCACTCCCCACGCATACCGAGCCACCCGCCCACCAACCCCTTCTGACGAATCGTCCCGATAGTAGTTGTACAACACAACTATGGCACGATCCGCGCCGGACACGATCCCGGATGGTTCTTTTCGGTGCCTGGCCTGGCGGTGCATGTAGCGCATGGTTCCCGCATAGCCGGCTTCGAGCCACCGGTCGAGCACGTCGCCGTGGGGAACCGGAGCGAGGTCCGTGATGCCGACGCTCACAAAGCCGAGCCTTCGAGCCCGTTGCTTCACGAGGTCGGCCCGCTGGCGCGGCGTCAGAGCCGCAGGAGTTTCCGTCGCCACCGGGCGAACCGGATCACGTCGTCGACGGGTGGGACAGCGCGCTCGTCTCCGTAGGCGGTGTACATCCGCCAGCGCATGTACTCCGGTGCCGGCAGCGGGAGGAACGGCGGCGTCGTCAGCCAGTCCCGTCGCCGGAAAGCCCACCCGGCCGCGATGAGGTCCTGGGCGAGGTTGGGGTTGACGGCGGCACGCACCGCGAGGGCCGCGACCAAGTGCGGCCAACTCGATCGGTTTGTGAGTGGCGGTGTTGCCCCGGTGTCCATCAATCCCTCCAAGAACCCGGCGCGCGGCGTCGGGAGGCTCTCCCCCGGAGTGTATATTGCCCCCCTATGGGGTTGGCAAGCGCGCCGGCGGTCGATCTCGTCCGGTATCGGGCCGAGTTCCCCGTCTTCGAACGTCAGATCTACCTGAATTCGTGTTCGCTGGGCGCGTTGTCACGGCGCGCGCGCGCGCGCGTCGGTGCGTTCCTCGACGAATGGGATGCCCGGGGCGCCTCGGCGTGGTACGACGTGTGGTGGGGTCGCCTCGCGGAGCTCCGGAGCCGGTACGCCGCCATGATCGGCGCGGAGGCTGGCGAGATCGCGCTGCACGCTTCCGTTTCGACCGCCACTGCGGTGCTGGCAAGCGCCCTCGACCACAGCCGGCGACGGAAGATCGTGACCACCGATCTCGACTTCCCGACCATATCGTACCAGTGGCTCGCCAAACGGCCGCTCGGTCTGGACTTGGAGATCGTGCCCAGTCCGGATGGTGTCTCGGTCCCAGTCGACGTGCTCGCCCGCGCGATCGACGACCGAACGGCCCTTGTAGCGACCTCGCACGTCTTCTTCACGACCGGCGCGATCCAGGACATCCGGGCCGTTGCCGAGGCGGCGCATGCCCACGGGGCGTTGTGCTTCATCGACGGGTATCAGAGCGTGGGCCAGATTCCGCTCGACGTACACGCCGCGGGTGTGGATTTCCTCTGTGCGGGTGGGCTCAAGTGGCTGCTCGGCGGCCCGGGCATCGCGTTTCTCTACACTCGGGCTGATCTCGTCCGGGGGCTGCAACCCACCGTGACCGGCTGGTTCGCCCACGCTCAGCAGTTTGCGTTCGATTCGGCGGAACTCGTATGGCAGTCGGATGCACGGCGGTTCGAGCAGGGCACGCCCGCGCTCGCCGCCGTCCACGCGCAACTGGGTGGTCTCGATGTGCTCGAAGAAATCGGGATAACGCGAGTGCGGCAGGCCACCGCGGCGCTGACGGAGGATCTCGTAGCCCGCGCTGTGGATTCGGACTTCCGGCCGCGCGTCGCTGGCGATGCCGCGTGCCGGTCGGCTATCGTCATGCTGCCGTCTGGCGATCCCAAGGCGGATGTCGCGCGGTTGGCGGCGCGCCATATCGTGGTCGACGCGCGTCCCGGGCACGTACGCATTTCGCCGTTCTTCTACAACACGGTGGAGGACCATGTCGCAGCCCTCGAGGCCCTCAGGTCCTAAGACCGGGCGTCCGCCGACCGCCGACGCCCAACTGCTCACTTCCCCCACGCCACCGGGCGCGCCAGGGTTCACCAGCACCGATCCGTGGCGCGTGCTCCGCATCATGGGAGAGTTCGTGGAGGGGTTCGAGGAGCTCGCGGACCTCCACTCGGCCGTTGCGGTGTTCGGCTCGGCGCGTGTTGGGGAAGACGATCCTTCCTACGCGCTGGCTCGCGAGGCCGGCCGGCTGCTCGGCCAAGCTGGGTTCGCGGTGATCACCGGAGGGGGACCCGGGATCATGGAAGCCGCCAACCGTGGCGCGCGGGATGTCGGGGCGCGCTCGATCGGACTCAATATCGAGCTCCCACACGAGCAATACTCCAATCCATACGTCGACGCGGGCGTCAACTTCCGGTACTTCTTCGTCCGGAAGACGATGTTCGTGAAATACTCCCGGGCGTTCATTGTCTTCCCAGGGGGCTTCGGCACGCTCGACGAGTTGTTCGAGTCACTCACGTTGATGCAGACAGGCAAGATCGAGCACTTCCGTCTGGTGCTCGTGTCCCGCGCGTATTGGGAACCCTTGCTGGAGTGGCTTCGCAGCCACGTCTTGGCCGGAGGGAGGATCGGTGCCGAAGACCTCGATTTGATCGACCTGACCGACGATCCCGCCGAAGCCGTGCGATTGGTCGTCGAGTCCGAGATTCGGGCCGGCCGTCGGCCCGGCCGGTGACCGCCGCGGCGTCTGACGCAGCCCACAACCCTGGATGGTGTGATGACCCGTTCCGACAGCCCGTACCTGCGCGGTGCCCGTATCAACCCGGAGCCCATAACGGGGCGCGAGACGGTGGCCGAGTTGATCGACAACGCGTTTCTGGCATACAACGCGGGCCGGATGCGCGAAGCATGCCGCCTGTTCTCCGATCGCATGCTGGCGAAAGAGGTCACGGTCGGACTGAGTCTGACCGGCGCCATGACGCCGGCCGGGCTCGGCATGTCGACGATCATCCCCTTGATCGAGGCGGGGTTTGTGGACTGGATGGTATCGACGGGGGCGAATCTCTACCACGACGCGCATTTCGCGTTGGGGTTCTCCATGCACCGGGGACGCCCGCAGGCGGATGACGTGGCCCTGCGGGCTGATGGGGTCGTCCGCATCTATGACGTGTTCTTCGATTACCGGGTGCTTCTCCGGACGGACGCGTTTCTGCGGCAAGTATCCGCACGTCCGGAATTCCAGCGTCCCATGTCCACGGCCGAATACCACTACCTGCTCGGCGGCTACCTACGCGAGCGAGAGCGCGCCCTCGGCCTGACGCGGCGGTCGCTTCTGAGCGTCGCCCACGAGTACGAGCTCCCGATCTACACGTCCTCACCGGGCGACTCGTCGATTGGCATGAACGTCGCGGAATTGGCCCTTGCGGGCTATCACCTGCGCTACGACGTCTCCGCCGACGTCAACGAAACGTCGGCGATCGTACTTGACGCGAAGCGCGACGGTGGCCGGAGCGGGGTGTTGATGGTCGGAGGCGGCAGCCCAAAGAACTTCGTCTTGCAGACCGAGCCGCAAATCCAGGAAGTCCTCGGCATCGACGAGAAGGGTCACGACTACTACCTGCAGATCACCGATGCCCGGCCCGACACGGGTGGCCTCTCGGGTGCCACACCCGCGGAGGCGGTGAGTTGGGGCAAGGTCGATCCCGAACAACTGCCGGACGCCGTCGTCGCCTACGTGGATTCGACGATTGGGTTGCCGCTGCTCACGGCGTACGCGCTCGACCGGGTGGCCGCGCGCGAGCCCAAGCGGCTGTATCGACGCCGCACCGAGTTGATGGAGAGCCTGCGGCGCGCGTACACGGAGGCGCGGGGGTTCCGCGACGAGCGCGCGTCGGCGTCGGCGCTCCCGGGCGAGGAGTGATCGACGGTGCCGGCTGGGGGGATTTCCCGGAGGTACGCCGGCTACGCGGTCGTCTTGCTCGCGCTGATCAACGTCATCAACTACCTCGATCGCAACGTCATCTTCGTTCTCTTCGAGCCCATCAAGCGCGACCTTGGCTTGTCGGACACCCAACTCGGCTGGTTGGGGTCCGCGTACGTGATGGTCTATGCGCTGGCCGCCATTCCGCTGGGGATCCTGAGTGATCTCAAGTCCCGCCGGGCGGTCATCGCGACCGGTGTTACCGTCTGGAGCGCATTTACCGCGCTCGGTGGCCTCGCGCGGAACTTCGGGCAGCTGTTTTTCTGTCGTTCAGCGGTCGGCGTCGGGGAGGCGTCATACACGCCCGCAGGCCAGGCGCTCATCGCGGACTACTTCCCGGGACGAGGCCGGGCACTCGCGCTCGGGATCTTCTGGGGCGGGCTCGCCATCGGAGGGCTGCTCGGCATCTGGGTAGGCGGGGAGCTCGAAGGGCGGTACGGCTGGCGGGCAGCGTTCCTCGCCGTGGGGATCCCCGGCTTCGTGCTCGCCACTCTCGCGTCGCAGCTGCGCGATCCGACCAGGGTCTCTCCCCACGTCCCCATTCTGCAACTGATTCGGCGCGTCGAGGTTGGAATCTGGCGCGTCGTCAAAGTGCTGTGGCCCGTGTGGGCCTTCACGTTGGTCGGTGTGGTCGCGGCCTACGTGACGAACCGAACAACTGCGTCGTCGGACCTCGACGTGGCGGTCTTCACGGGTTGCGCAGGTCTGGGGCTCGCGACCCTCCTGGCCCAGGCGGTGCGCAACACCCTGCGGTATCGCCACGAGCCGCGCCATCATCACCCGCGCGTCGACGAGCTGCTGCGGGCCGGACGGCTGGTGCTCCGCACCCCGACTCTTGGCTGGCTGTTCGCCGGTGGGGCCCTCATCACCTTCTCGATGAATGGCCTCGTGGCGTGGTCACCATCCTATCTGCATCGGGAGCTGGGCCTTACGCCGCCGATTGTCGGTCGGACCATCGGGCTCTGGGGGTTGCTCGCGGGGGTGCTCGGGACGGTTTTCGGTGGGAGACTCGGAGATCGCCTCGCGGAGCGGTTCGCCAGCGGGCGGGTGATGGCCGGGTCGGCGGGCTTCCTCGTCGGGGCACCCCTGGCGTTGTGGCTGCTGCACATCGAGGACCTCGATCTCTTCATCCCGGTGTTCTTCGCGACCATCTTCTTCTTCACGTGGTACCACGGCCCGATGTCGGCCGCCATCTTCGATGCCGTCCCGGTCCAGATCGGTGCGTCGGTGATCGGGACCTACGTCTTCTTCACGCACATTGCCGGGGACGCGATTGCCTACCCGCTCGTGGGGTCGCTCTCCGATGGGTTTGGATTGCGAACGGCCATGCTCGTGCTGCCCGCGGCCGCGTTCGCGGGTGGCACGATCGTCTTGCGTGCGACGAAGACCATGTCGCGCGACCGCGCGCGGGCGCGGGGTCAGGAGCCGACGGACTAGCGGAGGCGCGCCCGGAAAGCCTCGGCGCGGTCCACCGCGGACCGGTAGGCCGCCGCTTCGGCGGCGGCGCGGGTCCGGTCCCACCCGAGTTCCGGCGCCACCAGGGTAGCGAGCTCGTCGGCTTCCCGCGCGGCATGCCCCGGGACCTCGTAAAAGACATGGATGCGCCGGATCAGGATGTCCGAGAGGTGAAGGGCCATCTCCCGGCGAACCGCATGGATCAGCTCTGCGCGGATCGCGCCCGCGCCCGGCGCGACCGGAGCGGCGAGTCGGGAGTCCGCGCGGGCCAATCGGGCTACGGCGGGCGCTTCGGACCCGTACCGCCGGACGAGCCGGCGGGCGCCGGTGGCCGACAGGCCCTCCCGTTCCGCCTCAGCCGCGATCGCTTCGAGGTCCGGCGTCTCGCCGCCGAGAAGCGGCGTGTGGGCGGTCGGGGCCCGAGAGGGAACCGGCCGGCCATCGAGGTTGTGGAGCGCGGCCGTCACCTGGTCCACGGTGTCCGCCGCCATCACCCGATAGGTCGTGAGCTTGCCTCCCATCACCGAGATGAGCCCGGGTGTTTCGAGGATGACGTGCTCTCGGGAGACCGCCGTCGCGGACGTGGTTCTGGACGGACGCACCAGGGGCCGGAGCCCCGCCCACGCCGCTACGACGTCGTCCGGTTGGAGCCGGGCATCGGGGAAGACGGCGTTTGCCGATCGGAGCAGGTAGACGACGTCGTCAGCTTCGGCCACGATGGTCTCCGGCGCGCCGGCGTCCTCGGTTTCCGTGGTTCCGACATACGTGAGGTCTCCCCAGGGCAGGATGAACATCACACGGCCATCGAGCGGGGACAGAAACGTGATTGCCTCCGTGTGTCCCACCCGCGACCGCGGCACCACGACATGCGCGCCCTTGGAGCGCAGCAGGAGGGTCTGGCCATCCTGGCGGATCCCATCCGACCATGGTCCCGTGGCGTTGACCGTGACATGGGCGCGGACGGCGAGAACGTTCCCGCCGACGTGGTCGACCAGTCGTGCGCCACGGGTCCGGCCACCCGCCGTTTCGAGGCCGACGACCTCCGTGTAGTTGGCCACGACCGCTCCGTGGCGGTGCGCGTCCCGCACAACGGCCAGCGTCAACCGTGCATCATCGCACTGGGCGTCGAAATATCGGGGCCCCCCGCGCAAGTCGGCCGGCCGGAGTCCCGGCTCAGCGCGCAGCATTGCCCGCTTGCTGAGCCATCGATGGTGCTTCACATTCCGGAGCAGCGCGAGGGCGTCGTACAGCCACATGCCGGCGGCGAGCTGCCACGGCGGGACCCGGCCCCCCGCGTACAGCGGGAACAGGAACGAGCGGGGCCAGACCAGGTGGGGGGCGGTCCGGAGCAGGACGCGGCGCTCCCGGCAGGCCTCGTGAACCAGCCGGAAGTTCCGGTGCTCGAGGTAGCGCAGGCCCCCGTGCACCAGTCTGGATGATCGGCCGCTCGTTCCGCAGGCGAAGTCGCCGCGCTCGACCAGCGCGGTACGCAGGCCACGCATGGCGGCGTCGCGGGCAATGCCCGCGCCGGTGATGCCGCCGCCGATGACGAGCACGTCTACTTGGGAGTCGGCCAGGGTTGTAAGGGCCGCGTCCCGGGTGCTGAACGAGAAGGGGGAGTCCACGCCGTTATTCACGCGTCGTACGGAGCGGGGCAACCCGCCAAGTGCCTGGTTTACCTGGCATTCGGGGATGTTGGGACCCGGCGTTCGGGTCCTTGACCTGGCCAGCGGACCTGGGCGTCACGCCCTCGCGGCTGCGGAGCGGGGAGCCGACGTCGTCGCGGTCGATGCGGATTCCGATAGCCTCAGCGTGCTGGAACGCGAAGCACAACGGCGACGGTTGGCGATCAAGTGTCTGCACATGGACCTCCGAACCAGCGAGATCGCGGCGGCCTCATTCGATGTGGTGCTCCTGTTCGACTACCTGGACCGGGAGCGTTTCCCGGACTTCCTGCGGGCGGTACGCCCAGGTGGCTACCTACTGGCCGAGACGTTTCTCGTGTCTCAGCGGCAGCAGGGCTGGGGACCGGAGTCCGACGAGCATCTACTTCAGCCTGGGGAGTTGCTCCGCCTGGTGTCACCGTTCGAGGTCTTCCTCTCCCGAGAAGTCATCGAGATGATCGACGGCCGCCCAGCCGCGGTCGCCAGCGTCCTGGCCATCAACCCGCAGAAATGATCGCACGCGCCCACACGGGCGCGCTACCACCGGTTTTCCCCGACGGCTAGCTTTGGCCATGCCTAACGGGCCTGGGGGGCGGCGGGTTGCGGTGGTCGGCGGCTGCCGGACGCCGTTCTGCAAAGCCGGAACGGCGTTGCGCGGGCTCTCGGCAGTGGACATGGGCCGCACGGCCGCCGTCGAGCTGCTCCATCGTCTCGAATTGGACGGACGCGACGTGGACGAGGTGTTCTTCGGCCAGGTCCTCCCCAGCGTCCTCAGTCCCAATCTCGCCCGCGAAGTGAGTCTCATCCCCCAGCTTCCGCGGGGCATTCCGGCCGCGACCGTGAACCGTGCCTGCGCGTCCGCGAACACGGCGATCGCGATGGGTGCGGACCAGATCACCGCTGGGCGGGCGGACATCGTACTCGCCGGTGGTGCCGAGAGCTTGTCCGATGTCCCGATCCTCCACTCACGTCGCTTCTCGGATATGCTGGTCGCCCTGAGCAAGGCGAGGGGCTTCGGGGAACGCGCGCGGCTGCTTGCTGGGCTGCGACCTCGGGACCTGATTCCCGTGACACCAGCGATTGCCGAGCCGTCGACCGGCGAATCGATGGGCCAGGCAGCCGAGAAGATGGCGAAGGCCAACGGGATCGGGCGGGAGGCTCAGGATCGCTGGGCGTTGCGCAGCCACGAGTTGGCCCATGCCGCGACGGTGGATGGCCGCTTGCTTGCGGAGGTTGTCCCGGTCTTCCTGGACACTGGCGAGCCCGTGGATCGTGACAATGGGGTGCGGGCGGACAGCACCCTGGAGCGGCTCGCAGGCCTGAAGCCGGTGTTCGACCGGCGGTACGGGACGGTCACGGCCGGCAACGCGTCTCCGCTCACGGACGGGGCTTCGGCGGTGTTACTCATGAGTAACGAGAAGGCGGTGGCCCTGGGATATGAGCCGCTGGCCTTCGTCCGCTCCTACGCCGTTACCGCCGTGGACCCTGGCTGGCAGCTGCTCATGGGGCCGGCCTTCGCGGTGCCCAAGGCACTTGCGCGGGCCGGGCTCGAACTACGCGACATGGCGTTGATCGAGATGCACGAGGCGTTCGCATCACAGGTCCTCTCGAACATTCAAGCGTTCGAGTCCGCGACCTGGGCCCGGGAACGCCTGGGACGGGACACGCCTGTGGGCGAGGTCGACCGTGACATTCTGAACGTCGCCGGGGGCTCGATTGCGCTCGGTCACCCGTTTGGGGCGACCGGCGGGCGCCTGACCCTTACCCTCGCCAATGAAATGCAACGGCGGGATGTGCAGTTCGGCCTCATTTCGGTCTGCGCCCAGGGCGGGATGGGATTCGCCATGGTGCTGGAGCGCAGGTGACGGTCTTTTCGGTCGACGTCACCGATGGGATCGCCCGCCTCCGGCTCGACCTGCCGGGGGAGCCGGTCAACAAGATCACCGCCGTCGTGCGCACCGAGTTGGACCGGCTCCTCACATCGCTCGTCACGGATCGCGCTGTACGTGGCGTCGTGTTGATCTCCGGCAAACCAGACACGTTCATCGCGGGTGCTGACATCGACGAATTCGTGGCGCTCCGAAGCCGTGACGAAGCCTACGCCCTCGTTCGTTCGGGGCAGGCGCTCATCGAGCGAGTTGCCGCGCTGGGCAAGCCGGTGGTGGCGGCGATTCACGGTGCGTGTCTGGGTGGAGGGCTCGAGGCGGCGTTGGCGTGCACGTACCGAATTGCCACGGAGCATGACAAGACCAAGCTCGGGCTGCCGGAGACCCAGCTCGGGATTCTCCCGGCCGCCGGCGGCTGCCAGCGTCTTCCGCGCCTGATAGGCATCCAGGCGGCGCTCGACATCATTCTGGCGGGAAAGACGTTACCCGCGCGCCCTGCGTTTCGCCGGGGCATCGTGGACGAGCTGGTGCATCCCGCCGTTCTCGAGACCGTGGCGGTCGATGCCGCGCGTCGCTTGGCCGATGGTTGGAGGCCCGAGCGCCGCACGGCCGGCCTGAAGCGCGTGCTGCTCGAGCGGAACCCGCTTGGGCGTGCCGTGCTCTTTTCGATGGCGCGGAAGCAGGTGCTCGCCAAGACCGGCGGTCACTATCCCGCGCCGCTCGCCGCGCTTCAGGCGGTGGAGCACGGCCTGCGTCATGGGATCGCGGCAGGCCTCGACGTCGAGGCCCATCGGTTCGCCGATCTCGCTGTGGGCGAGGTGTCCCGCGAGTTGGTCCGGATCTTCTTCGCGACGCTGGCGCTCAAGAAGGACGTCGGCGGGCTGCACGGCGCGCAGCCACGCGCCGTGCAACGGTGCGGGGTAGTGGGTGCTGGCTTCATGGGAAGTGGGATCGGTGGGACGGCCGTCACGCACGCGGCGCTGGACGTCCGGTTCCGCGACACCGACCTGGCGGTGGTTGGGAAGGGGATCGCTGGCGCGCGACGGACGCTCGACGACCGGCTGCGACGCAAGCGGATGACGATCTACGAGCACCGCCGGCTCTCGGCACTGATCTCGGGGGGCACCGGCTGGGCCGGATTCGCGCGCGCGGACCTCGTGGTAGAGGCGGTGTTCGAGGATCTCGGTGTCAAACACGCCGTGTTTCGCGACCTCGAGGCCCACGTGCGGGACGACTGCGTGCTCGCGAGCAACACGAGCACCATTCCCATTGGCGAAATCGCGACGGTGCTGCGGAAGCCCGAACGCATGCTCGGCATGCATTTCTTCTCTCCCGTCGAGAAGATGCCGTTGCTCGAGGTGATCGTGACGTCCCAGACGGCGCCCTGGGCCATCGCGACGGCCGTGGACGTCGGCCGGCGGATGGGGAAGACCGTGGTCGTGGTTCGTGATCATCCCGGCTTCTGGGTGAACCGCATCCTGGCGCCGTATCTGAACGAGGCCGGACGGCTCGTGCTCGAGGGAGCGGGGATCGAGGAGGTCGACCGCGCGATGAAGGCGTATGGCTTCCCGGTCGGCCCGTTGACGCTGCTGGATGAGGTGGGACTCGACGTTGGGGTGAAGGCCTCCACGGTCCTCTTCGGCGCGTTTGGAGAGCGCATGGTGCCCGCGGGGGGCCTCGACGCTCTGGTACGGGATGGCCGCCTCGGCCGGAAGAGCGGACGCGGCTTCTATCGGTACGAGCACGGCAAACGGCGCGGAGTCGACGCCTCGGCCCTCAGGCTTCTCGGCGCGGCCGCGTCCCGCGTCACACCGCCCCCGGATTTCGACGAGCGGCTCGTGTACGCGATGTTGAACGAGGCGGCGCGCGCCTTCGAGGAGGGCGTCGTCCGCTCGGCGCGCGATGGTGATATCGCCGCCATCTTCGGGATCGGATTCCCGCCGTTCCGAGGGGGACCGCTGCGGGTCGTGGATCGGATCGGCGCCGCCACGGTGGTCGAGACGCTCCGGCAGCTCGAAAAGCGCTATGGCGCGCGGTTCGCGCCCGCCCCCCTTCTTCTCCGCCAGGCAGAAACCGGCGGTCGCTTCTACTCCAACAACTAACGACATGCTGCGAAGCACATTCCTCTGGCTCAGCAAACAGCGACGGGTCTTCGAATTCGTCAAGCGCAACGGCTTGGCTCGGAAGGTCGCCTCACGCTTCGTCGCCGGTGAGACGCTCGATCAGGCCGTCGCCGCCGTGCAGGAGATCAATCGGCGTGACATCACCGCGAGCCTCGATCAACTCGGCGAGAGTGTGACGAGCCGGGATGAGGCAAGCCGGTCCTGCGACGCGGCCATTGCGATCTTGGATCGGATCCACGCCACCGGCATCCGTGCCAACCTGTCGATGAAGCTCACCCAGATGGGACTGGATCTCGACGGGGCGCTCGCGGCCCAAAACGCGACGCGGATCCTGGAGCGGGCGCGCGAACTCGACACCTTCGTGCGGGTCGACATGGAAGCCTCCGAGTACGTGCAGCGGACACTCGATCTGTTTCGGTCCGACCTCCACCCCGTCTTCGGGGAGCTCGTAGGCGTCGTGATACAGACGATGCTCCGGCGCACCGAGCAGGACATCGACGACCTCCTGGCGATGGGCGCGCGCATCCGGCTGGTCAAGGGCGCGTACAAGGAGCCGGCATCGGTGGCGTTTCCGGACAAGCGTGACGTCGACGCGGTGTTCGCCCGCTGCAGCGAGCAGATGTTGGAACGCGGGAACTACCCGGCGTTCGCCACGCATGATGGCGCGCTCATCGACCACATCAAGGAGTACGCGCGCGCGAAGGGCATCGAGCCGGCGCGGTTCGAGTTCCAGATGCTGTACGGGGTGCGGCGCGACCTGCAGGATCAGCTCCGGCAGGAGGGCTACAACGTGCGCGTCTACGTCCCCTTTGGGACGGAGTGGTATCCGTATCTCATGCGCCGTCTCGCGGAGCGACCGGCGAACGTGTGGTTCATCGTGGGCAACATCCTCCGGGAAACCGGGCGACGGCGGCGGTGATGGACGACGCGACGCTCGGCGGATACCTCGCAAAGCACTCGCGCCCTCCCGCGTTTGGGGGGGCCGACGGCCATTCCTACTCCGTGGCCGTGATGGTCGAAGATCAGCCCGACGCCGAGGGCCGCTACGGTGCCGCGCTGCTGTTCGTGCGGTGGTCGGAAGCGGGCGATACGCCTGCGGGCCACGCCGAGACGGACTTCCTCGCCTACGGAAGCACACGGGAGGAGGCCGAGTCGGCAATGCACGCCCTGTCGCTGCACGACGTCAAAGACCACCTGGATCGCGCCGTCGCCGCTCGTGTGGACACGCTGGACTGGTAGCCTGTGATCGACGGCGTCGTGCTCTCGCGGACCGGAGGACGCTACGTGGTCTGGTGACGACGGTGTGCTGAGCGCGTCTCGGTACGCGTCCTACCGGCGGCTCCTCGACGAAGCGGAACCGGCCGCGCCCGTGGGCGTGAGATGCGCCGGGGCTGGCGACGACGTGGCGATCGGGTCAATCTCCTGCGGTACCCGACGTCCCGACCTGAGGTTGGATTCCCATGGTTGATAGTCCACGGCTGTTTGCCCCAATCGAAGCGGAGCGGTTCCGGGATCAGGTGCGTTTGAGCGACGTGATCGCCCCCCCCTACGACGTGCTGTCCCCCGCCGAGCGCGCGGCATTCGCGGCCCGCAGTCCGCACAACATCGTCCACCTGACGTTGCCGGAGGGTCGCCCGACGCCGTACGCCGCTGCCGCCAAAGTGCTGGCGCGGTGGCGGGCGGAGGGAGCGCTGGTGCGGGAGGTGGCTCCAACGGTCTATGTGGTGCAGCAGGAATTCCTCACGCCGGACGGTCTGAGGCACGTCCGGACCGGGGTGATGGGAGGCCTGCGGGCGGAGGGCTATGACAGCGGTCGCGTTCGGCCACACGAGCGAACGCACGGCGGTCCCAAGGAGGACCGCTTCGCGTTGGGCCAGGCCACCCACTGCGCCCCGGAGCCCATCTTCGTGCTGAGTCGCGACGCGCGCGGTCACCTCCGCCGGCGACTGGAGGGGGTGACCAAGCACGAGCCGACGGCCGTCGCCGATTTCGACGGCGGGGCCATCGGAGTCTGGAGAGTCCGCGGCGTTCAGGCCGAGGAAATCGCGCGCGCGGTCGGCGAGGGTCCCGTGTATGTGGCCGACGGTCATCACCGCTACGAGACCGCCTCGGACCTGCGGTCGGCGTTGCCGTCGGCGGACCGGATTCCCGCGCTCGTGGTACCGGTGGACGACCCTGGGGTCGTCGTGCTCCCGACCCATCGCGTGATTCGCGGCGGGAATGCGGGCAGGGACGCACTCGTCGCGGCGTGGGGGCGAGATTTCCTCGTCGAGGAGCGCGAGACGGAGCTGGACCCGGGGGGGTTGTTGGACGCGCTCGGCCCGCGCCCGGCGGCGGCGGTCGTGTTCCCGGATGGGCGTCTCGTGACGGTCGTGGCACGGCAGGATCACGGGGAGGAACTGGAGATCGCGGTGGTCGAGCGAGACATCATCCAGCCCGCGGCGGCAGGCGGGACGGTCGAGTACACGGCCTCGCCTGCCGATCTTCTCGACGCGGTCACGCGACACGGCGCCATTGGCGTGATGGTGCGACCGACGCCGGTCGACCGCGTGCTCGCGGTGGCGGACGCGGGTGCAACGATGCCCCCCAAGTCCACGTACTTTGTCCCGAAGGTCCCCAGCGGTCTGCTGATACTGCCGTTCGCCGCGCCCCCTCCGAGCTCCGAGGAGCACGCATGAGCCCACGGCCCCGCGATCGCATCTTGGAGAATCTGGAGCGCGTGTACCGGGACGCGTACGATCGGGCGAAGACGGCGGGGGATCAGGAGCGGATGTTCCAGTTGGACGCGTCGTTCCAACGGGAGCAACTCCTGCTCGAGGCGCTCCTCGACATCCGGGACGCGTTGCACGCGATTGCCGATGCGCCGTCCTCGACCTCAGCGCTCGAGAAGCTCGACGCGCTTCGGAGACTGACGCGCCTGCGGTAGGTTCCGGCTGGCTTCAATGCCGAACCGGAGTATTTTTCGCGCGATGCCAGCCAAGACCAAGTCTCCGACGAGCCGCGGCCCCGCCACGCGGCTCGACAAGGCGGACCTGCTCGACGTCTACCGGTTGATGGCGCTGTCCCGGCGCCTCGACGACAAGGAAATCCAGCTCAAGCGCCAAAACCGGATCTTCTTCCAGATCTCCGGGGCCGGGCACGAGGCGGTCCTGGTGGCTGCCGGGAAGGTCCTCCGGGCCGGGTACGACTGGTTCTACCCGTACTACCGGGATCGCGCACTGTGCCTCGCGCTTGGCATGACTCCCACCGAGATGCTGCTGGAAGCCGTGGCGGCCGCGGACGATCCGAACTCGGGGGGGCGACAGATGCCGTCTCATTGGGGCCATGCGAAGCTCAACATCGTGAG
>CAYWNR010000031.1:0-15396 GCA_964459705.1 uncultured Gemmatimonadaceae bacterium
CGGGCGACCGCTGGATCCGCACCTATGCGCGCGGGTTCTACGCCCTGCTGTTCCCGGCCATCGCGATGCTCTGGCTGGCCATCTGGCAGCGCGTGGGGCAGTACGGCATGACGGAGCCGCGCTATTTCCTCATCGTGCTGTCCGTGTGGCTCGCGGGCGTGGCCGCGTATCAGCTCGCCACGCGCTCGCGCGGCATCCGGATCATCCCCGCCTCACTCTGCGTCGGGGGGCTACTGACGTTCGCCGGACCGTGGGGCGCCTACCGCGTGTCGGAACGGAGCCAGGTGCATCGCCTGGCCGGCATCCTCGCTCGCTACGACATGCTGGTGGACGGGCGGGTGGCGCGCGCCGCACGCGACGTCCCCGCGGACGATCGCCGCGAGATCGGGGCGGTGCTCCAGTACCTCGGACAAACCCACGGCTATGGCGCCATCGCGGGATGGTTCGCCGACTCGCTCCGCAACACCGGCGGGCCGCTCGCAAGCCTCGACCCGAGCACGGCCGGATGGGACCGCGCGGAGCGCCTGGTCCACGCGCTCGGCCTCGAGCCGGTCGCCCCCGGCACCGGACGCGCGTCGTTCTGGTTCACCCCCGCGAACACCGCCGCGCCCCTCGACATGGGCGGGAACGACGTGCTGCTACGCATCGATCGCTGGCGGGTGGACGCCCCGACGGAAGGCGGCTGGTCGGTCCGCGGCAACGAAGACGACGCCACCCTCACCGTATGGCACGACGGCGTGCGCATGGCGGTCTTCCCACTCGACACGCTCGTGCGCGAGCTGCGCGCGTCGGGCCTCGGAACCGGCAACGTCCCCGCCGAGCGCCTGCGCGTGGTCGGAAGCGGAGAGCTGGGCCGGCCGCTGCTCTACCTCCGCGTACTGGGCGGGACCGTGAACGCCGACCGCGTCGACATCAACACGGTTGCGGGGGAAGTTCTACTGACGATAGGCGATCGAGGACCGCCCTAACAACGAGGGAAGACGGACAGCACCTGCACTCTACACGCTGCACGCCGCAGCCTGCACGCTGCACGCTGCACCCTGCACGCCCGTCAGGGTCAGAAGCTCGTCCAGAGCCCCGCAAACAGCCCGTTCGTCCGCAGGTTGGCGCCCCGCTGGATCCGGCCCTGGAGCATGGCGGTGACGGTGCGGGCCAGCGGGAACGAGAGGCCCGCGTCCACCTCGTGGCTCAGGGACGTCGCGCTCGCGGTCGTGCTGCGATAGAGCTGATAGGACGCCCGCGCCTGCGCGCGCCCGAAGCTCCGTGCAAGGCCGCCCGTGGCGAACAGGGTCTGGAAGTCGGTCTGCATCCAGTAGCTGCCGGAGGCACTCCAATCCAGCCCGAGAATCGGCGTGCGCAGCAGGCTCAGGGACGCCGAGTACGTGTAGCTGTTGACGCCTCCCGCAAGCCGGCTCACGGTGAAATCAGCCCCGGCGCCGCCGGCCCGGCCGAAGAGGAACAGCCCCACGTTCGCCTGGTCGCGGCGGAACGGCATGACGTTGCTCGTGAGCCAGATCTGATACGGCTGGAACATCGAAACCCGCCCGTGCACCTCGAGCCCGGGTACCAGGGGAATGGAGACGTTGGCGTTGAGCCGGCTGATGGCCCAGCTCGCCTGCTCGGGGTCGCGGTCCACCTGGATGTCGTTGCCGAGTCGGAAGCGCCCGACCCGCAGGTACTGGGACCAGGTGCCATACGTGTGATCGGGCAGACCCAGCGCGGCGCTCGGGCGCACCTGGTTGGCCGAGAGCGACGTGGCGTAGTGCACCGGCCCGGTGCCGGCCTCGTACGTCGCGAACGCGCCGCCCTTGAGGAAGTCGGTCGAGAAGCTGGCGTCTCCCCGGTCCGGCTCGAAGCCGGTGACGAGACCGACTCCCAGACCTCGCCCGCCGACGCGGAGCAGCACGCCGTCCCAGAATCCGCTGAAACTCGAGTACCGGTTGTTGAACCGGCCCGCCTGGATGATGACCGGCGCGCCCTTGAAGGTCTTGGTGATGCTGGCTTCGTACACGTGGGCCGTGGCCGTCGGATCGATCAGGTCGGGCTCGCTGTAGCGATACACCCCACGGAGGTTGGTGGCGAGGCTGAACCCGCCGGGGAGGTCGGCAACGACGGCCCGCAGCGACACGGACGGCGTCGCGAACCGGCGCGTCACCGATTCCACCTGATTACTCTGCCACAGGGTCGTGGACTCGAACGCGTCGGCCTGGACGCCGAGGCGGCCGTGGACCGAGGGGCCGGGACCGGCGGCGGGCCGGCGGGCCGGCGGGCCGACGGGTGCGGGCTGGGCGGCGGCCGCCACGGGCGCGCGTCTGGCGGAGGCGACCGTCACGTAGAGCGTGGTGCCGCGGGTGACGGGAAACGGAGTGCCGAGGAAGCCGACGACGGCGCGGGTGGCCGTGGCGCTCACCACGACGAAGCGGCCGAGTGGGTCGCCGTCCACGGAGCCGGAAACGACGAGGGTGTCGTTGGCGGCGATGCCCTGGTCGCTGCCGATGCCGAGATAGATGTCGCCGCCCGCGAGGTAGTCGACGCTGGCCGGAATCCGGCCCTGCTGAGCCTCGAGCCGGCCGGTGAGGCCCACGGCGGCGAGCGCCACGAGCATCGCGAAGCGGGCGAGCGCCCGGCGGCACGGTCCGGCCCTGCGCTCCGCTTCCCGTCGCGGGCACGCAACCCGTGTCATCCGCCGCATGAAGACCTGTTCGAATGGCAGGCGGTGCACGTGGCCGACTGATACCCGCTCGTGTGGCACTGTCCGCACCGCGCGCCCTGGTGCCCCCGGTGGGTGGCTTCGTTGTAGCAGTTCCCGTGCGTGTAGGTGAGCTGATTCCAGGACGGCGTGCCGCCGTTCGAGTGGCACTGGTTGCAGAAACTCTCGATGATGCCCTGCTGGATGTGGTTCACCGGCGACGCTGCCGCGACGAAATCGTCGTGGTGACAGGACGCGCAGTCCGTCATGGACGACGTGTGCACGAACGTCGCTCCACCCCACGTCGCCGTGCTATGGCACTGGAGACAGGTGGTCGGGAACTGCCCGCTCGGGTGCTCGCGGTCGTAGTCCGCCTGGTGGCAGGCGATGCAGTCCTGGTCGTTCGCCGGGTGGAACAGCGGCGTCATGTCCGGCGCGTGGCAGCTGGCGCACGCCAGCGACGTGTGCGCGCCGAGCAGGCGGAATCCGCTGGCGAATTGCGCGTGGTCGAACGTCGCGCCGCCCCAGCTGTTGATGGTGTGGCAGCTGAGGCACGTCGTGGGGAATCCGGAGTTGGCGTGTTCCTGCTGGTAGTCGTTGCTGTGGCACGCGATGCAGTCCTGATCGTTCGCGGCCTGGAACTTGGGCGACCAGTCCGGCTGGTGGCAGCTCGCGCACACCAGCGTCGTATGCGCGCCGAGCAGGCGGAAGCCGTTGGCATACTGCGCGTGGTCGAAACTCGCGCCGCCCCAGGTATAGACGGTGTGGCACGTGAGACACGTCGTGGGGAAGCCGGTGTTCGTGTGCTCGCTCTGGTAGTCGGACGTGTGGCAGGTGTAGCAGTCCTGATCGTTCGCCGGATGGAACAGCGGCGACCCGTCGGCCGCGTGGCAGCTCGCGCACGCGAGCGAGGCGTGCGCGCCCTGCAACCGGAACCCGTTGGCGAACTGCGGGTGGTTGAACGTCGCGCCGCCCCAGGTGTTCTCCGTATGGCAGCTGAGGCACGTCGTGGGGAACCCGGAGTTGGCGTGCTCGCGCTGGTAGTCGCTGGTGTGACAGGTGTAGCAGTCCTGGTCGTTCGCCGGGTGGAACAGCGGCGTCACGTCGGACGCGTGGCAGCTGGCGCAGGCGAGCGACCCGTGCGCCCCCCGCAGGCGGAAGCCGTTGGCGAACTGGGCGTGGTCGAACGTGGCGCCGTTCCAGGTGTTCATGGTGTGACAGGTCGTGCACGTGGTTGGGTACGCCCCGCTCGAATGCGCGCGCTGGTAGTCGGGCGTGTGACAGCCGTAGCAGTCCTGGTCGTTCGCCGGGTGGTACAGCGGCGTCATGTCCGCCGCGTGACAGCTCGCGCATTCCAAGGTGGCGTGCGCGCCGAGCAGGCGGAAGCCGTTGGCCACGGTGGGGTGATCGAAGGTCGAGCCCTGCCACGTCTCGACGTTGTGGCAGTCCACGCACGTTGCCGGGAAGCTCCCGGTGGGGTGGGCGCGCTGGTAGTCGGGCTGGTGACAGGTCACGCAGTCCTGGTCGTTCGCCGGATGGAACAGGGGCCCGAGGTTCGCGTCGTGACAGCTCAGGCACTGGGTCCGCTCGTGGGCGCCGAGCAAGCGGAACCCGTGGGATACCGTGGGATGATCGAACGTGACGGAGGCGCTCCACGCGAGCGTGACGTGGCACCGCATGCATTCCGGGGGGAACCCGCCGGCCACGTGATCCACCGGCTTGGCCTGCTCGAACGCGGTGCGGTGGCACGAGATGCATTGCGGGTCGAGCGCCGTGAACGCGCCGAGCCGGTCGTCCACGTGGCACGCGCGACACTCGAGCTGCAGGTGCGCGCCGGTGAGCGGGAACGTGGTGCGCGCGTGGGCCTGGCGTCCCTGCACATCGGCGAAGCTCAGCGTGGTATGGCACTCCGCGCAACGCTGGGCGTACGCGCCGCGATGCACGTCCGCGTGACACGTGGCGCAGTCGGCCCTGCTGAGCGAGCCCTCGGCGAACGTGAGATCGAGGTGGCACGCGCGGCACGTGGTGGAGCGGTGCTGCCCGGTGAGGGGGAACCGGGTCTGCTTGTCGTGATCGAACTTCACCGTGGACAGATCGGGCTTCCAGCTCTCGGGGGTGTGGCAGTCGGCGCACTCCAGTCCGGCGGGCAGCTTGCCGTGGGGGCTCTGCTGGGCCGCGACCCGGCCGCGCGCCGAGGCGCTCAACGCGAGCAGCAACCACGCGACGTGCAAGCGGCTCATGTGCTAGCCCCCTTCCTGACCGGTACGACGCCCACGACCAGCCGCCGGCGTGGTTGCCGGTCGGCAGTGCCGCGTGTGTCGATTCTCACCCGCGCGAATGGCGGCGGATACGGATTGCCGGGGTCATGGAACGACGGAACATGGCCAACTACCAGCATGCACGTCTGTGCGCCAGATCCCCAAATGGAAACGGCCCCGAAGCGATTGCCGCGGTCATGGATCGATTCGATTCACATGGAACGTTTCGAGGCAAGACGCGACGGGAGCGACGGGAGCGACGGTCACGAGGGACGGAGACGGACGCGGACGGGCGAGACGCTGCACGGTGCAATCGTTGCACGTGCCGTTATCGCGGTTCCCCGAACTTCTTGTCGATCTGCACGCCGCACGACCGCAGGAACTCGAGCGGCAGCTCGCCGCCGGCGAAGATGGCGACCACGTCGTTCGGGAGCGTCACGGGCTCGCCGCCGTTCTGGTAGACCACGCTCTTGGGCGTGATCTCCACGACGTTCGTCTTCCAGAGCACGTCCAGCTTCCGCCTGGCGATGGCGTCTTCGATGCGCGCGAGGTTCCCCGGCTTGATGCGGTTGAACCGTTCACCCCGATACGAGATGGTGACGCGATTGCCTTTCTGGCCGGCGAGCGCGAGTGCCGCCTCCACCGCCCGCTCGCCGGCGCCCACTACCAGGATCTGGTCGCGCTCGTAGGCCTCGGGCTCCCGCAGCGAGTAGATCACCTTGGGGAGGTCCTCTCCCGGCACGTGCAACTTGCGGGGTACGCCGCGGCGGCCGATGGCGAGGATGACGCGCCGCGACCGGTACGTGCCCTTCGCGCTGGTCACCGTGAAGTGGCCGTCGGCGTCGCGCACGATGCCCTTCACCGTCTCGTCGGTGTTGACCTCCAGGGCGGTGCGCTGAACGATGTCGGCCCAGGTCGCCATCAGGTCTTCCTTGCTCACCTCGCGGAGGTTGAGCTTGCCGTAGCCCGGCACGTCCACGGCGCCGGTCATGACGATCTTCTTCCGCGGGTAGTAGCGCACCGTCCCGCCGATGTCTTCCTTCTCGAGCGTGACGAAGCGGAGCTTGTTGTGCATGCAGTGGAGGGATGCCGACAGGCCGGCCGGACCGCACCCCACCACCACGACATCGAGCGTGCCGGTGGCCGACGCCTTCGTGTCTCGCGCGATCCCCTCGACGCACTGGCGTCCCTGCTCGAACGCGTTGCGGATGAGACCCATGCCCCCCAACTCGCCGATGATGTAGAGCCCCGGGACGTTGGTCTCGAAGTTCTGCTTGATGCGCGGAATCTCGACGCCACGCTTGGCGGTGCCGAACACGAGCTGGACGGCCTCGGTGGGGCACACGCGCTCGCACAGCCCGTGACCGATGCAGCGGGCGGGGCTGATCACCTGGGCCTGCCCGTGCCGCAGCCCCAGGACGTCCCCCTCGGGGCAGACGTCGATGCAGGCGCCGGTGCCGATGCAGGCGCCAACGTCAACCACCGGATGCAGGGAGACCGGCTCGTGGAGCCCGTAGCGCTCCGCTAGTTGCTGCGCCTCGGCGGTGAGCTGCTCGGTCCGTCGCTGGCGGATGTAGAAGGGCAGCAGGGCCAATCCGATGAGCCCTGCCGCCACGAGAAGGATGATGAGGTTGTCCGACATCAGAAGCTCGTCCAGAAGCCGGCGAACAGGCCGTTGGTCCGGAGGTTGCCACCGCGCTGGATCCGGCCCTGGAGCGTGGCCGATAGGGTGCCGGCCAGCGGGAACGAGAAGCCGGCGTCCAGCTCGTGGCTGACGGACGTCACGCTCACGTCGTTGCTGCGATAGAGTTGATAGGACGCACGGGCGAGCGCCCGGCCGAGGCTGCGCGACACGCCCGCCGTGGCGAATAGGGTCTTGAAACTGGTCTGCGTCCAGTAACTCGCGGACGCGCTCCAATCCAGCCCGAAGATGGGGGTGCGGAGGACGCTCACCGCCGCCGAGTACGTGTAGCTCTTGGTACCGCCCTCGAGCCGGCTCACGGTGACGTCCGCGCCGGCACTCCCGGCGCGACCGAAGAGGAATAGGCCGACGTTCGCCTGGTCGCGGCGGAACGGCATGACGTTGCTCGTCAGCCAGATCTGGTAGGGCTGAAACATCGAGATCCGCCCGTGCACCTCGAGGCCTGGGGCCACGGGAATGGAGGCGTTGGCGTTGAGGCGGCTGAGCACCCAGCGCGCGCTCTCCGGGTTGCGGTCCACCTGGAGGTCGTTGCTGAGCCGGACGCGCCCGACCCGCACGTACTGCGACCAGCCGGCGTAGGTGTGGTCGAGGAGATTGTTGGTCGGGCGGACCTGACTGACCGAGAGCGACGTCGCGTAGCGGACCGGCCCGGTGCCGGCATCGTAGGTGACGAAGGCGGAGCCCTTGGGGAACACGGTGGAGAAGCCCGCGTCGCCCCGGTCCGGCTCGAAACCGGCGACCACGCCGGCGCCCAGCCCGCGTCCGCCGACGCGGATCAGCAGACCGTCCCAGAAGCCGCTGAAGGTCGAGTACCGGTTGTTGAACCGCCCCGCCTGGATGGTCACGGGGGCGCCGGTGAGCGTCTTCGAGATGCTCGCTTCGTACACGTGCACCGTGGCGGCCGGATCGATCAGGTCCGGGTTGCTGTAGCGATAGACCCCGCGGAGGTTCGTCGCGAGACTGAAGCCGCCCGGGATGTCGGCGACCACCGCGCGGAGCGACACCGAGGGGGTCGCGAACCGCCGCTTCACGGACTCCACCTGATTGCTCTGCCAGAGGGTGGTGGACTCGAACGCATCGGCCTGGATGCCGAGCCGACCGTGGATCGAGGGTCCGGGCTCCGCGGGCCCGGCGGGTCGACGGGCCGGCGGGCCGGCGGGCGCGGCCGCGGGAGTGGGTGCGTGCCTGGTGGAGGCGAGCGCGACGTAGAGCGTGGTGCCGCGGGTGACCGGGAACGGCGTTCCCGAGAAGCCCACCACCGCCCGGGTCGCGGTCGCGCTCACGACGACGAAGCGGCCAAGCGGATCGCCCTCGGCGGAGCCGAAAACGACGAGCGTGTCGTTGGCCGCGATCCCCTGGTCGGTGCCGATGGCGAGGTAGATGTCGCTCCCGGCGATGTACTCGACGGTCGCGGGAACGCGCGCCTGCTGGGCGTCGAGGTGACCGGCGACCCCGAGCGCAACGGCCATGGTGATACCGGCACGCGCCAGTGCGTGGGGGAAAGGCCTCATGACCTCACCCCCCCCCCGCGCGCCCGTTGGGGTGGCACTGGTAGCAGGCCCGCGAATCATAGATGTAGTTCCGTACCTCGCGATGGTGGCTATCCGTCTGTGACTGACCGTGACACGCGAAACACGAGAAGGCCGTGTAGTCACTGGCCTGCGTGTGGCAGGTCTGGCAGTTCTGCCACGTGCCGGCGTGCCGACCCGAGAAGATGGGGAAGTACAGCTGGTCGTGTTGGGTGAAGTTCCCGGCGTTCCAGTTGTCCACCGTGTGACACGTGAGACACGTGGTGGGGAACCCGGTGCCCGCGTGCACGCGCTGGTAGTCGCTGTCGTGGCAGGTGATGCAATCCTGGTCGTTCGCCGGGGTGAACAGCGGGGTCATGTCCGCCGCGTGGCAGCTCGAGCAATCGAGGCGGGCGTGCGCGCCCAGGAGGCGGAAGCCGTTGGCAAGCTGGGCGTGATCGAAGGTAGCCCCCTGCCAGGTGTCCACCGAGTGGCAGCTGACGCAGGTCGTCGGGAAGCCCCCGCCCGGGTGCGCTCGCTGGTAGTCCGGCTGGTGACACGCGATGCAGTCCTGGTCGCTCGCGGGCTGGAACAGGGACCCGAAGTTCGCGTCGTGGCAGCTCAGGCACCGGATCCGCTCGTGCGCCCCGAGCAAGCGGAAGCCGCCGGCTACGGTCGGGTGATCGAAGCGCACGTAGGCGCTCCATCCGATGGTGGTGTGGCACCGCTGGCATTCGACCGGGAAGCCGCTCGCGACGTGATCGACGGGCTGCGCCTGCTCGTACGCCGTCCGGTGGCAGGAGACGCACTGGGGATCCAGCGGCGTGAAGGCGCCCAGCCGGTCATCCCCGTGACACGCGCGGCACTCGAGCTGGAGATGCGCGCCGGTGAGCGGGAACGCGGTTCGCGCGTGCACCTGCCGGGTCTGGAGGTCGACGAAGCTCACCGTGTTGTGACAGTCCGTGCACCGTTGCGCGTACGCGCCGCGATGGACGTCCACGTGACAGGTCGCGCACTCGGCCGCCCGCAACGACGGTTCGGCAAAGGACAGATCCAAGTGACACGCGCGGCAGGCGGTCGAGCGGTGGCGGCCGGTGAGGGGGAACGCCGTCTGCTTGTCGTGGTTGAACTTCACCCTGGCCGGATCCGGCTTCCAGCTCTCGGGCGTATGGCAGTCGGCGCAGTCCAGGCCCCGCGGGAGCGTGCCGTGCGGGTTCTGCTGGGCTGCGGCCGGCCCCGCGAGGGTGATCCCCAGGGCCAGGAGCGCGAGGGTTGCCTGCGGACAGGTCACCCGGTCCCTCCCTCGTGGCAGTCGCGACACTCCATGCGGAGCGGCCGGTAAATCCGCATCGCGCGCCCAGCCGGGCCGGTCACCGACGGATGGCACGACGCGCACGGCACGTTGCGATGGGCGCCGTCCAAGGGGTATCGCGTGCGCGAGTGATCAAAGGCGGCAATTGTGAACGCGCGCGTCTCGTGACAGTCGTCGCACGCGCGGCCCGCGAACTGGTCCCCGTGGGGGTCCTTGGCCTGGTGGCACGCCACGCATTCCTGCCGGGCGATCTTGAACTGCAACGTCTGCTGACCGAGGTCCGGGTTCTTGTGGCACGCGACACAGGGGGTGGCGAGATGCGCGCCGGTGAGCTTGTAGCGCGCGTCGCGGTTGTGGCGGGCGATGTCGTATGTGGTCGGGGCCCACCCGTCCTCGGCGTGACAGCTCGCGCACTCCGCCCCACCGGCGCTCTCGGCGAACACGCCGCGATGATAGTCCACGTGACACGAGGTGCAGTGCGCCGAAACCGGTACCGGATACCTGCGGTCGCGTGTGTCCGCGATGAACGCCAGCGCGATGCCCTCGGCGCGCGCGTTCGCCGGACTGTGACACGCCGCGCATTTGGCCGTGGCGTGTTTGCCCTTGAGCGCGAACCGGGTCTTCGCGTGATCGAACGTGGACTCGAAGGTCGCGCCGCCGCGGGATTTCCAGCCGTCGGTGTTGTGGCAGTCCGTGCACTTCGTGCCCAGGCGGCCCTTGTGGGGATCGTCCTTGGTGTGGCACGCGGCGCACGTGGCGAACTCGAGGCCCGTGAGGCGCAGGGCGTGCGCGCGCCCCGGCATGGGCGTGTGGCACTTCTCGCAGGCGACGTTCCGGTGCCGGCCCGTGAGCGGATAGCGCGTGGCGGAGTGGTCGAACTTGTCCGGCTTCTTCCAGTCCAGCTCGGAGTGGCACTCCTCGCAACGGCGACCCTTGAACTGGCCCGCGTGTGGGTCGTCCTTCTGGTGGCAAGCGGCGCACGTGGCGAACGCGAGGCCCGTCAGCTGCAGGGCGCCCTGTTTGCCCGGAATGGGCGTGTGGCACTCGCGGCACTCGGTGTCGCGATGGCGGCCGCGCAGCGGGTAGCGCGTCTTCGCGTGGTCGAACCGATCCGGCTTCTTCCAGTCGCCTTCGGAGTGGCACTCCTCGCAGCCCCGCGTGCCGAACTGTCCGTTGTGTGGGTCGTCCTTCCGGTGACAGGTCAGGCAGGCGGTGCCCAGTCCCAGGAAGGTGCTCGCCAGGCGCCCGTGTTCCCCGGCCGTCTTCCGCACCGCGGCATCCGTGACGTACTCCGGCTTGTGGCACTCGTGACAGGCCACGTCGGCATGCTTGCCCGCCAGGTCGAAGCCGGCGTCGGCGTGGTCGAACGCCGTCGTGTCGAAATGGAGCGCGTCGAAGTCCGGGCCGAAGTGGTCCTTGTGGCACTCACCGCAGTTCTTGGTGCCGATGGTGGCGTGGAAACCGGCCTTCCGGGTGATGCGGTCCGCCAGCTCCCGGTGGCAGTCGAGGCACTTCTCGTTGGAGACACCGCGCTCGCCGAGTTGGTGGCACTTGGTGCAGCTCCGGAGGCCCTCGAGGTCGACGTGGGACTTGAGCAGCTTGCCAGGCGACAGGAGCTGCGCCTCCGCGCGGGTGACGGGGAAGAGGAGCACCAGGAGGACGAGCGCGATCCCACGAAGGTCCTCACAGTAAAGCCCGCGCCACGCGCGGAGATTCCTCAGAAGATCCACGTGTAGCCCAACAGGAGCGCGATGGTGACGTGGACCAGCACCACCACGAGCATCACGATGGCCAAGGGCATGTGAAACAGATGCCAGTACTTGAACAGTCGTTGGAAGGGCGTGAGCAACGCTACCTGGTGCTCCAGGGTCACTTCCTCCCGGAACAGTTGCACCGCGGCGGCGCGCGCCTTGGGCGGCACGCCTTTCCGGAAGAGTAGGTTCTGGATCTTCCGGTCGTCCCGCGCGGACGTGAGGTCGTACCAGAACGACTGGAACAACGCGGCCGCAAACCCCTTGGGGGGCGGACGCTTGGCCGCCTTGAGGATGGCTTCCACGTCGTCCGACGGCAGATGGGCGCGCTCCGCGATGCGCCCGATCATCGTGGCGCGTTGCTCGTCGATCGCTTGCAACGACAGAAACTGCCCGTTCAGGGTCTTCGGGATGCGGACGTAGACATACCGGCCGAACACGCCGCTCGCGACGACGGCGACCATGCTCCAGAACGCGATCGAGACGATGCCGCCGAACTTGAACGTGGTGTGCAGCACGATGAGGAAGGGCCCCATCGTGCAGAGGAAGATGTGGATCGAGAGCGAGGTCTTGAGCTTGCCCAGCCGGTGGAGCGCGCGCACCCGGCGGCGGAGCGAATAGCCGGCCACGCCGACCACCATCATCAGGGTCCCGATCACCCCATAGCCAAGCCCGAACTCACCCGACGGCTTGAGCAGCTCGTGGTCGGGTGAATAGGCGCGTTCCTGGAGCGGCGTGGCGTAGTACGAGAAGCCGCGCACCAGCAGCGCCCCGGCGACGGCCACCCAGACGACGACGGCGAGGACCACCGTCGCGCGGCCGAGGAACGCGGTGGCGCCGCGCGGGCCTTGCCGCCGCTCGACCTGGGCCGCCCCAGGGCGGCGGGCGGACGCGGCGGGCGCGGCGGCGGCGGCGTTGGCTGAGGGCATGAGGCTTCCGAATGTCGCGGAGTCCGTCGGTTGAAACTGTGAGGTTCGTTCCAAGACCACGGGCAACCAACTGCTCCACGATAACGGTCGCCCGCCAAACGGCGCACAATATAGCACGGAATGTTCCTGACCATTATGATCCCTAATCGGTTGTCAGCTAATGGGTTGGGTCTATTCGAC
Organism: uncultured Gemmatimonadaceae bacterium; assembly: GCA_964459705.1. Taxonomy (GTDB): domain Bacteria; phylum Gemmatimonadota; class Gemmatimonadetes; order Gemmatimonadales; family GWC2-71-9; genus JAOTWJ01. Next base: position 12,330 of record CAYWNR010000031.1, read on the forward strand.
CGACTGGCGTCGTGCGCCAGAACGATGCACCTGTCTCGGATCGGGGCAGACACCGGGCGGAATGAGCAGGATCGACGGCCGGGAAGAACGGGATAGGCGGGAAGAACGGGATGAGGCGCCGAGCGGCGGACCTGCGGGTGCGGAGCTAGCCTTCTGGGCCTAACCGCCTAACCGCCTAACCGCCTAACCGCCAACCGCCTAACCGCCAACCGCCTAACCCACCCTAGCCGCCCCCCGTCCCGCCAACGATCTTCTCCCCGTCAACGTAAATGAGAGCGGACGCAACCCACTGCGCGCCCTTGTCTTCACGCTCCAGTCACGAGGTCAGCATGCGTTTTTCTCTCTCCCTCGCCCTGGCGGCCACCGTGCTGCTGGGCGCGCCTCGGGCATCCGCCCAAGTCACCACGCCCCTCGACTCGACGGTCCTCGCGGCGTTCCGCTGGCGTCCTATCGGTCCGGCGAACATGGCGGGCCGCATTGCCGACATCGAGGGCATTCCGAGCCCGTCGAAGACGTTCTTCGTGGCGGCGGCGGCGGGCGGCATTTGGAAGACCACCAATGCCGGGACGACTTTCCGCCCGGTGTTCGACCATGAGCGCGTGGTGTCCATGGGCGACCTCGCCATCGCGCCGAGTGACACGATGATCGTGTGGGCGGGGACGGGCGAGCAGAACAGCCGGAACTCGATCTCGCCGGGTGGCGGGATCTACAAGTCCACGGACGGGGGACTGACGTGGACCCTGATGGGACTCGAGAAGACCCAGCAGATCGGGCGGATCGTGGTGCATCCCACGAACCCGGACATCGTCTACGTGGCGGCGCTGGGGCACGTCTGGGGTTCGAACCCGGAGCGCGGGCTCTACAAGACGACCGACGGCGGCAAGACCTGGCAGTTGGTCAAGTTCATCAGCAATAAGGCCGGGTTCGTGGACGTCGCGATGGACCCCAGGAATCCCGACGTCTTGTTCGCGTCGAGCTGGGAGCGGGTGCGCGGTCCGTACTTCCTGAACAGTGGGGGGCCGGGCAGCGCCCTGTGGAAGACCACGGATGCCGGGAAGACGTGGACCGAAGTGAAGGGTGGTGGGTTCCCGGCCACGATGAAGGGACGCATCGGCATCGCGATCGCGCCGAGCGATCCCAACGTGGTCTATGCGCTGGTCGAAGCCGACTCGGCGCGGGGCGGGCACGAGCTGCTGTCCGGACTCTATCGCTCGCAGGATGGTGGGGCCAATTGGGAGCGGATGAACGACCGCGACGTGCGCCCCTTCTACTACTCGCAGGTGCGCGTGGATCCGAAGGACCCGAATCGGGTCTACTGGTCGTCCACGCCGGTGAACTTCTCGGACGACGGCGGCAAGACGGTCCGCAACGCCACCGTCGGGATCCACGTGGATCACCATGCGATGTGGATCGACCCCAATGATCCGGAGCATTTCATCGTCGGAAACGACGGCGGCGTGGATCAGACGTGGGACAAGGGCGGGAACTACGATTTCCTGAACGTCTTTGCCGTGGGGCAGTTCTACCACGTCAGCTACAACATGGCCGTGCCGTACCGCGTGTGCGGCGGCTTGCAGGACAACGGGAGCTGGTGCGGCCCGAGCCGGAAGTCGCGCGGCAGCATCAGCAATTTCGATTGGGCCTTCATCAACGGCGGGGACGGCTTCTACAGCGCGCAGGACCCACGCGACCCGAATATCATCTACTCGGAGTCCCAGGGTGGCAGCATGGCGCGGATCAACCTCGCCACGGGGGAGCGCTCGAGCCTCCAGAAGCCCGACTGGCGCGGGCGCTGGACCATGTTCGAAGACTCGATTGCGATCGATTGGCCGGACACGACGCAGCGCCTGAGCCGGCCGATGCAGCGCCGGGTGGACGAGCTACGTCGCGAGCAGCGCGCCGATTCAGCGAACATGGCGCTGCGGTGGAACTGGAGCACCCCGTTCTTCCTGTCGCAGCACAATCCCGACGTGTTCTACGCGGGCGCCAACAAGGTGATGAAGTCCACGAGTCGCGGCGACGACTTGCGGCCGATCTCCCCGGATCTGACCACGCGGGACACGATGCGGATCCGGATCAGCACCGAGACCACGGGCGGGATCACGACCGACGCCACCGGGGCGGAGACCCACTGCACCATCGTGGCGCTGGCCGAGTCGCCCATCCGGTTCGGCCTGCTGTACGCCGGAACGGACGATGGGAACGTGTGGCTGACGCGGGATGATGGCGGGACGTGGGAGAACCTGACGGGCCGGTTCCCCGGCGTGCCGTCCAAGACCTGGGTGAGCCGCATCGAGCCGTCCCATGCCGATTCGATGACGTTCTACGTGACGTTTGACGGGCACCGCGAAAACGACTTCACGCCCTACGTGTACGTGACGAACGACTTCGGGAAGACGTTCCACTCGATCTCCAACAACCTGCCGACCGGCGGGCCGGATTTCGTGCACGTGGTCCGTGAGGATCCGACGAACCCGAACCTGCTGTTCGTCGGCACGGACGTCGGTGCCTACGTGTCGCTTGACCGCGGCAAGTCCTGGCAGCGCTTCATGGAGAACCTGCCGACGGTGCCGGTGCACGACCTGGAGATCCATCCACGGGACCACGAGATGATCGCGGCCACGCACGGGCGCGCCATCTGGATCGTGGACATCACGGCGCTCCAGCAGCTGTCGGACTCCGTGTTGGCCGAGTCGGCCTATCTGTTCCAGCCCAAGGCGGCCTACGAGTTCGGCGAGCCCCCCACCGGCGGCGGCTCGACCGGTCACAAGTACTTCGACGCGCCGGGCGGCGGCTCCCAGGCCGACATCATCTACCGGCTTACGTCCGGAAACCCACGGCAGCGCACGCAGATCGTGATCACCGACGTGCGCGGCGACACCATTCGCACGTTGCAGGGTCCGGGTGGGCCCGGGGTCCATCAAGCCACGTGGGATTTCCGCGCGCAGCCGGTGCGGCAGGTGGCACGGACGCTATCGCCCGCGCAGCACCGGGACAGCATCGCGTTCATCGGGCGGGTGGACTTCGTGTTCGACTCGCTGGCCCAAGCGGGCATGAACAAGCAGAT
>CAYWNR010000032.1:0-15170 GCA_964459705.1 uncultured Gemmatimonadaceae bacterium
ACGACCGTCGCGAGACCTCTTCACACCGCCTTCACCTCAACTTTCATAGACGGATGACAGCGTGTACGCAAGGCGGCCATGGCTGGCCGTCCGCGAACATCCGAACGGGACCGTCCCATGCTTGGCTTCGAACAACTGGACGACGCGCGCGCGTACATCCGCGAGCACGGCATCGTCATGGTGGACCTTCGTTTCTGCGGCTTGTGGGGCCAATGGCATCATGTCACGCTGCCAGCCGCCCGCTTGACGGCCCCCTTGCTCGACCGCGGTGTCGGCTTTGACGGCTCGGCCCTTGGCATCAAGTCCGTCAAGGCCGGTGACATGACGCTCGTCCCCGATCTCCAGGCGGCGTTCGTGGATCCGTGGGCCGAGGTGCCCACGCTCGCGTTCATCTGTCAGGCATTGGAAGCCGGCACCCGCGAGCCGTCGCCGTACGATCCGCGTTTCATTGCCCGCCTGGCAGAGGCGGCCCTGGCCAAGAGCGGCATTGCCGACCGCAGCGTGTGGGGACCGGAGTTCGAGTTCTATCTCTTCGACAGCGTCGCGGTCGAGAACGCGATGCACGTGGCCAGTTACCGCGTCGAATCGGCCGAGGGCCCGTGGCGGCGGCGCGAGCCGGGAAGCGGCTACACCATCGCGACCCACGGCGGCTATCACGCCGCCCCGCCCCACGACCGGTTGCATGGGGCCCGTACCCGCATCGTGCTCGCCCTCGAACAGCTCGGCGTCGAGGTGAAGTACCATCACCATGAAGTTGGCGCACCCGGTCAGTGCGAGATCGAGATCCCGCTGTTGCCCATGCTCGATGCCGGCGACGCCGCGATGCTCGTCAAGTACGCGGTCAGGATGACCGCGCTCGAGTTGGGCCTGACGGCCACGTTCCTCCCCAAGCCGCTCCACGGCGAAGCCGGCTCGGGCATGCATTTCCACCAGTGCCTGTGGTTGGGCGACGCCAACGCCTTCTACGACCCGGCCGGGTATGCCCACCTGAGTGCTACGGCTCGCGCGTACGTCGCCGGCCTTCTCACCCACGGTCCGGCCGTCATGGGACTCACCAATCCGTCGACGAACTCGTACCGCCGCCTCGTGCCGGGATTCGAAGCTCCGGTGAGCGCCATCTTCTCACTCGCCAACCGCAGCGCCGCGGTGCGCATCCCCAAGTACGCGGACCGCCCCGAGAGCACCAGAATGGAGTTCCGGCCACCGGACGCCATGAGCAACCCGTACCTCGCCATCGCCGCGCAGCTCCTGGCCGGCCTGGCGGGCGCGCGCGCCCACTTCGACCCCACGGCGCTCGGCTTCGGCCCGGTGGACGACGATGTCTTCACGTGGCCGGCGGAGCGCCGGGCCCAGATCAAGGCCCTCCCGACTTCCCTCGGACAGGCCCTGGACGCCCTCGATCGCGATCGCGGGTTCCTCACCACAGACGGTGCGTTCACGGACGACGTGATCGACCGGTGGATCGCCCAGAAGCGGCAAGAGGAACGGGACGTCCAAGTGCGGCCGCACCCGTACGAGATCGAGATCTATTACGGTCTCTAACACTTAGGTGGTGGTGGCAGGGGCTTGGGTGTGGGGTGAAAGGGTAGACGGCGAGACGGCAAGACGGCCAGCGGGCCGCAGGCCTGAGTGCGCAGTGCGTCCGCTGCCAGCTACACTCTACAAACCGCTGGCCGTCTTGCCGTCTCGCCGTCTGACCCTTCACCTCCCCCCTTCCACCGGCCACCTGCCTCCTCTAGAATGGGCAGGTCACGACCGGGACTCGACATGACCGAGCAGAACGACCAATTCTCCTCGCGCTGGGGCGTCATTCTCGCGGCCCTCGGCATGGCTGTCGGCACGGGCAACATCTGGCGCTTTCCCCGCGTGGTCGCCGCCAATGGGGGCGGGGCGTTCATGATCGCCTGGATGGTGTTCCTGTTCGCCTGGTCGGCGCCGCTCGTGATGGCGGAGTTCGCCTTGGGGAAGCACACGCGGCGCGGTCCGGCCGGCGCCATCGGTCATCTCATCGGCGCCAAGTACAACTGGATGGGCGCGTTCGTCGGCCTCTGCACCTGCTTCATCATGTTCTACTACTCGGTCGTGACGGGGTGGTGCATCAAGTACTTCGTCGCCTCGCTCGGCTCGGGCTTCGTCCACGCCGACTCCGAGGCGTACTGGCAGGCGTTCACGACTGCGAGCAGCCAGCCGGTGGCGTTCCACTTGGCCGCGATGCTGATCGGGTGCTGGATCATCTCGCGCGGCGTGGTCAAAGGCATCGAGCTCACCAACCGGATTCTCGTGCCCGTCCTGTTCCTGCTCCTCGTAGCCGCCGCCGTCCGCGCGCTCCTGCTCCCCGGGGCGGTCAAAGGCCTCGCCTTCCTCTTCACGCCCGATTGGCACGAGCTACTCAGCCACAAGGTCTGGCTCGAGGCGTTGAGTCAGTCGGCCTGGAGCGTCGGCGCGGCGTGGGGCTTGGTGATGACCTACGGGGTCTACCTGCGCAAGAAGGACGACTTTGTCCTCACCAGCTACACGACGGCGTTCGGCGACTACTCCGCCTCGCTGCTGGCCGGCATCGCCGTGATGTGCACCGTGTTCGCGGTGCTCCCCGAGGCTGACGCGCGGGCCGCGCTCGGCGCGAGCAACGAGGGTCTCACGTTCATCTGGCTCCCCCGCCTGTTCGAGCGGATCCCGGCCGGGCACCTCTTCTTGGCGTTGTTCTTCCTGGCGCTCAGCTTCGCCGCCATGTCGTCGCTCATCGCCATGATCGAGCTGGCGACTCGGATGGCCGGGGACCTGGGGATTCGGCGCAACCGCGCGGTAGTGCTGGTCGGCGTTATCGGATTCCTCCTCGGACTTCCCTCCGCCTGGAAGATCGGCGTGTTCAGGAACCAGGACTGGGTCTGGGGCCTCGGGCTCATGGTGTCGGGCATGCTCATCGCGCTGGCCGTCGCCCGCTTCGGGGCCGACCGCTTCCGGAAAGAGCTCATCAATACCGAGGATGAGCCACATCCGGTCGGCCGGTGGTGGACCCTCGTCATCCGCTACGTCGTGCCCGTCGAGTTCATCGCGCTGATGATCTGGTGGTTCTACCAGTCGGCGGCGAACTACGACCGGGAGGCGTGGTGGAACCCGTTCCGGACCTACAGCGTGGGCACCACGGTGGCGCAGTGGGGGCTCATGATTCTGCTGCTGATCCTCGTGAACCGCGCCTGGGCCGCCCGGGTGGGCGCCAAGACCAAGGAGGGAGAATGACTGTCGGCGGCTGGATCATGCTGGTGTTGGTGCTCGGCGGCGTATGGGGTGGGTTCGTCTATCTCCTGGCCCGGACCGCGCGGCGCGGGCCGGGGTGAGATTGGGCGGTTCGGCGGCCAGGCGGTGAGTCGATGCGCGGGTCAAGCCTGGTGCGAGCACGCGCCGGAATTCAGACCACAGCACCCAACCACCGGACCAGCCGACGGACTCTAGCGACCTGACCCCCTGACCGCCTGACCGCCTGACCGCCTAGCCTCCACAGACCCTCGCCCCTTGCCCTTTGCCGCACTTGGGGGAATGCTTAGAGGATAATCATCTCCGGGCGGAACGGTTCTGCGAAAGCTCCACGTCGTCATCATCGATCTCGTCACGAAGGGCCCCACACGCGCGCTCTGGTCGCGCGTCATGAACGCCAACTTTGCCAGCATCATGCCGCAGGCGTTGGCCGTCTGGTGCGAGGAAGCGGGGCACGACGTCACCTGCGTCTGTTACACGGGGTTCGAGCAGCTCCCCCTCGACCTCCCCTACAAGCCCGACGTCGCCTTCATCGGTGCTTTCACCCAGGCAGCCCAACTCTCCTATGCCCTGAGCGCGATGCTGCGCTCCCAGGGTACGGTCACCGTGCTGGGCGGCCCGCACGCGCGGTGCTATCCGGAAGACGCCTGCCAGTACTTCGACTACGTGCTGGGGTTCACCGACCGCGCGCTGGTCCGCGACCTGCTGGCGGACCCACGCCCCCATCCCGATGAGGGTGTGCACCTGCAAGCGGCCACACAACCGCTGACGCTCCCCGGCGTACGCGAGCGCTGGAAGTTCATCGAGCCCACGCTCCGGAAGGCGCCCGCGATCAAGATCGTGCCGATGATCAGCAGCCTCGGCTGCCCGTACACCTGTTCCTTCTGCATCGACTCATCGGTTCCCTACCAGCCGCTCGATTTCGACGCGATGAAGGAAGACCTGCGGTTCCTCCAGACGAAGTTCCGGAGGCCCCGCGTGGCATGGCACGACCCGAACTTCGGCGTGCGTTTCGACGATGTGATGGACGCGATCGAGGCGGCGGTGCCGCCGAACAGCATCGACTTCATTGCCGAGAGCAGCCTGTCGCTGCTCTCCGAACCGCACCTCCAGCGGCTGCAGCGGAACGGGTTCAAGGCCATTTTGCCGGGCGTCGAGTCGTGGTACGATCTCGGCAACAAGTCCAAGACGGGCAAGCAGCAGGGTATGGAAAAGGTGCTCCACGTGGCGGAGCACGTGAACATGATCCATCGCTACATCCCCTACATCCAGACGAATTTCGTCTTGGGGTTGGATGGCGACAGCGGCAGCGAGCCGTTCGAGTTGACCAAGGAGTTCATCGATCGGTCCCCCGCCTCGTTCCCGGGCTACTCACTCCTGTCGGCGTTCGGCCGCGCGGCGCCGCTCAACCTCGACTACCAGCGCAACGACCGCGTGCTGGGCTTCCCCTTCCACTTCCTGAACAACAACCAGGCGATGAACATCAAGCCGGCCCACTACGAGTGGCCGGAGTTCTACGATCATGTCATCGACCTGACCCGCCACAGTTTCTCGTGGCCCTCGATCGCCCGGCGGTTCCACGCGATCAAGGCCTCGATCCCGCGCTGGATGAACGTCGTGCGTGCCATCTCATCCGAGGGCTTCGGACGGATCCGCTACTACAGCGAGGTGCGGCGTCGGCTGGTCAGCGACCGCAAGTTCCGGGATTTCTTCGAGAACGAGAGCACGACCATCCCGTCGTTCTTCCTGCGCCGGATGCGGGAGGATTTGGGCCCCCTCTGGAATTGGCTCCCCGCGGGCGCGGCCGCCCACGACCCCAACGCCTACCTGAAGGCGAACGGAAAGTCCAAGCTGACCCCGCTCGTGCGGGCAGGGCGGCTGGTCGCGGCAGCGCATTCGTACTGACCGACTGACCGAGTGGGCTGACGCATCCCTGAGGATACTGGGCCACATCTCCGTGGCCCAGTCGCGCAATCGCTCGACCACCGGCGCGCCCTGATTGTAGCGTCAGGCGGATCGTGGGTTTCCCACCCACGATCCGGCCCGTGATCCCCATCGCGTCACCGTGGGCCGCGCGCGCGGTGTCGTCTTGCGCGGGACGGTCTCGCGCAACATGTTTGCGGACGCGCGCCGGGGCTCCCAACGCCCGCTCCGGAGCGGTCGCCGCACGGAACACGGCAACTACGACTCGGATGTCCGGCTCCACGTCCACGAGGAGGTGTCGATGGTGACCATCATGTCGCTCTGGCTGCCCATCCTGCTCTCGGCGGTGTTCGTGTTCATCCTGAGCTCCGTGATCCACATGTTCCTCACGTATCACCAGAGCGACCTCCGCGCGGCGCCGCGCGAGGACGAGGTGATGGCGGCGCTCCGCCCATTTGCGATCCCGCCGGGGGACTACGCGATGCCCCACGCCGGGAGCTCTGCCGCCATGAAGTCTCCCGAGTTCCAGGAGAAGATGACGAAGGGCCCCGTGGTGTTCATGACGGTGCGCCCGAACGGGATGCCGGCCATGGGCGCCTACCTCACGCAGTGGTTTGTCTACTGCGTCGTGGTGAGCATCTTCGCCGCGTACGTCGCGAGCCGAGCGGTGGGTCCGGGCGCCAGCTACCTCGAAGTCTTCCGGTTCGCCGGGGTCACCGCATTCGCGGCTTACGGCCTGGCGCTGCTCCAGAACTCGATCTGGTGGGGCAAACAATGGAGCGCCACGCTCAAGTCGTTGTTCGACGCCCTCTTGTATGCGGGCGTGACCGCGGGGACATTCGGCTGGCGGTGGCCGTCGTAGACATCCCCCCCGGGCGGGTCGCTTCAGCGACATCAGCCGAGCCGTCGCTTCAGCGACGCAACTCGTAGCGCGGCGCGTCCGTCCAACAGGCACCCAGCTTGCCCCAGAGGGGAAGCATGTGCCAGAGCGCGTTTAGCGCCAAAGCCGCGTCTCGGCTGATATCACTGAAGTGACGTGACGGACCCCGGTCGGTAGTTCACGACATCGTACCGGGGGACGGACGTCGGTGAGGGTCGCTTCAGCGACATCAGCCGAGTCGTCGCTTGAGCAACGAGCCGCGAGGCCCGGCAATGGCGCCGGAGCGCGGGGCGCACCAAGTTTCCCGGTCATGGCACCGCCGACACCTCCCTACGATCTCGTTGCCTATCGCGCCCGGATCCCCCTGCTGCGAACGACCATTCCGCTCAACAACTGCTCGCAGGCCCCGCAATCCGACGCGACACGCGCGGCCGCGTTGGCGTATCTCGATTCCTGGGATGCGGTGGGGATGGACTGGGACGCCTGGATGGCCGAGGTCGACCGGGCGCGGGCGGCATTCGCAGCCCTGATCGGCGCGGCGCCGGACGAGATTGCCGTCTCGAGCTCCGTGTCCGAGGCCACGAGCAGTCTCGCGAGCGCCTTGGGCCCCGCCCGCGAACGTCGCCGGATCGTGTCAACCCATGCCGAATTCCCGACGGTCGGGCACGTATGGCTCGCGCAGGAGCGTCGCGGACTCGCGGTGGATTGGGTGCCCGTCACCGACGGGGTGGTGCGACTCGAGGACTACGATCCGGTGCTCGACGGGCGCACGCTCCTCGTGTCGGCCACGCACGGCTACTACCAGACGGGAGCGCTGCAAGATCTGGCCGCGATCGCGCAGCGCGCCCATGCCGTCGGAGCCTTGGTGTACGTGGACGCCTATCAGACCCTGGGAACGCGACCCTTGGACGTGAAGACGCTCGACCTCGACTTCCTCGCGTCGGGAACGCTCAAGTTCCTGATGGGGATGCCCGGCATCGCGTTTCTCTATGTCAGCCCCAAGATTTGCGATCACCTGTACCCGACGGTTACCGGCTGGTTCGGTCGCGAGCATCCCTTCGCGTTCGATCTCGGCAAACTCGATTGGGCGAAGGGTGCCCGCCGATTCGATACCGGCACGCCGCCGATCGTGAACGCCGCCGTCGCGCGGGCCGGCATCGAGCTGATCGCCTCGGTCGGCCTCGAGCGCATCCGGAGCTGGACGGAGACACTGTCGCGCCGCCTGGTCGAGGGCGGACGGGCTCGTGGATTCGCCGTGTTGGGCACCACGGACAGCACGCGCAAAGCACCGACGACGGCGTTCCGCGTGCGGGACGCCCACGCCGCGGAGGCGGCACTCCGCAGTCGCGGTATTCTCGCGTCGGCGCGCGGCCCCGCGATCCGTCTCGCACCCCACTTCTACAACACGCTCGAGGAGATCGACCGAGCGTTGGACGCCCTGGCCGAGGTGGTGCCGCCCGAGGAACGCGCGTAGGTGGCCCGCGAGCAATTCGGCAGCCGGGCGGGCACGGTGCTCACGATGGTGGGCGTGGCCGTGGGGCTCGGCAATGTCTGGCGGTTTCCCTATCTCGTCGGACGGTTCGGCGGGGCGGCCTTCGTCCTGTTCTACGTCCTGTTGGTACTCGTCATCGGCGTTCCCGCCCTCGCCGCCGAGTGGACGCTGGGTCGCCACACGCGCCGCGGAACGGTGGGCGCGTTCGCGCTCGGTGGGTTCCCGTTCGGCCGGCAGGTGGGCTGGTTCTTTTTCGCGGTGGTGACGGCCGCCAACGCCTACTACACGGCCGTGATCGGGTGGGTGCTGTTTCACGCCGTCGGGAGCCTGGCACACGGGCTGGGGCTTCCTTGGGATTCCGGCGCCATCCTTCCACCGCAGCACGGCTTCGTGCTCCGAACGTGGGCGCTCCAGTTCGGAACCACCGCAACGATCGTTGCCGGGGCCGCATGGGTGTTGCTCGCCGGGGTCCGCCGCGGCATCGAGCGCGCGAGTCGGTTCATCACCCCCGCCCTGTTTCTGTGCCTCATCATCGTCATCGTCCGGTCGCTCACGCTGCCGGGCGCGGGGGCGGGCGTCCACTGGTTCCTCTGGAAGCTCGAGCCGAGCGCGCTGACCCCCACTGTGATGCTGACGGCGTTGGGTCAGGTGGTCTTCTCGCTCGCGCTCGGCGGGACGTTCATGGTGGTTTACGGCTCGTACCTGAGTGACGACGAGCGGCTGCTCCGCGGCGCCGCCTGGACCGCGCTGGGCGACACGGCGGCGGGACTGCTGGCGGGACTCGCCATCTTCCCCGCGGTCTTCGCGCTGGGCCTCGAGCCGTCTTCCGGTCCGGGACTCCTGTTCGCGACGCTCCCGCGGGTGTTCGACACGATCCCCGGCGGCGGGTGGTTCGGATTCCTCTTCTTCGGCTCGCTGGTCGGCGCCGCCTTTCTCTCGTCGGTAGCGGCGTTCGAGGTCCTGGTCGCGGGACTCACCGACAACACCGCTCTCACGCGGCGGCGGGCCATTGGCATCATGTGTGGGGCCGTGCTGCTGCTCTCCCTTCAACCAACCCTCAACCTGCGCGTGTTCGTCCCCTGGGACCTCACGTTTGGCTCGGGCATGCAGACGCTCGGCGCGCTCTTCGCGGCCGTCACCGTGGGCTGGTGCGTGCTCCGGGCCGACGCGCTTCGCCAGCTCGGCTCGGTCTGGATCTACCGCTGGGTCCGGTACGTGATTCCGGGCGCCATTCTGCTCGTCGGCGTGTGGTGGGTGGTGTCCGAGGTGCTCCACGCGGGGTGAAAGGCGGTGGGGAACAGACGCCGGGTGATGGGATAGACGGCGAGACGGACAGCAGTGGGGAGGTGGGAGCCGCAGTGCAGTTGGATCCTCGAATGTCCTCCCGCGGCTCCCGTCACTCCCGCTCCAACCGCCTGCACCAAGCCCTAGTGCTTCCTCAACTCTGTCACCCAGACATCGCTCTCGCGCCGGCCGAGCGTGAGGTAGAGCCGCCGTCCGTCGGTCGTGAACGCGCAGCGGTTCGGTAGGCGCTCCGGATCATCGAACGTCACGAGCACTCGCGATGCCCCGCCGGCTGCGGGGATGGAACGGATGGACCAGCCCGCTGCATCACGGAACAAGTAGTAGATAGTCCGGGCGTCGGGCGCCCACGTGCAGAGGGACGGTCCCGCATCCGCTTCGGGGCGCGGAACCAACAACCGGGTCGGCCCGCCGGCCGCGGGACCCACCCGAAGACCATCCGCAGCGATAGCGGCGATCAGGTCGCCCGCCGGTGACCAGCGCGCATACTCGGCCGGCCACAAGTCGTGTCCGCTCCCGTCCGTCAGGGAAAGCACGCGGAGCACGTCGCTGTCTGTGGTGAATACCTCGTAGACGAGCGACGTCCCGTCGGGCGACCAATGACTATCGAGCTCGTCGGCGGGACCGCTCGTTCGTCGGGTCTCGCCCGTGCCGTCGGCGGCGATGGTGTAGAGATCCCGGTTTCCATTCCGGACCGAGTGGAACGACAGCGTCCGACCATCGGGCCCCCAGGCCGGGGAAAAGTCGCTGGAGGGATCGGTGGTCACCTGGATGGGCTCACCGCCGGCGATCGGCATGCGCCAGATGTCGTAGTTCCCGCCGCGGTCCGAGTCGAACGCGAGCCATTGACCGTCCGGACTCACGTCCGCCGTTTCGACGGTTTGGTTCCCCTGGGTAATTGGCCGCGCGGTGGCGCTCGACACCGGTCCGTTCCGCGGGAGGTCGATCGTCCAGACGTTCGACGAGGCAACGAGGGCGGCGTACGCCACGCGCCCGCCGTCTTTGCTCAGCGACAGCGAGAAGACGTTGAGTCCCGTCGTGATCCGCTCCGGCGCGCCCCGGGGCCCGCCGGAACGGGCAACCGCGACGCGATAGACGTCGCGGGTACCCTCTCGACTCGAGACCCACAGGAGCGCCTTGCTATCGGGCGTCCATACGGGCGCGAAATTGACCGCCGTCTGGTCGGCGATCGGAACCGGCGTCCCGCCGTCTATCGGGACGACCGTGATCCCTGACTGGCCCTCGTTCGCGAAGCTCTTCGTGCCAAATACGAAGATGGGATTCCCGACCGCGCCGGCGAGCCGCGAACCATCGGGAGACCAGACGGGCGAGTGCGCCTGCTCGACCGTGGCTAGCAGGGTCGGTGGGCCACCGCTCACACTCACCAGATAGATGGCTCCGAGCGGAAAGCCCCGCACGTAGGCAAGCCGCTTGCCGTCTGGAGACCAGTCGAAGCCCACGATGGGGGGCACGTTGGAAAGGGACGCCGAATCCACCGGCACTCGCACGAGGAGTCTCGCTGGGCCGCCCAGCGCCGGAACCTCCGCAATGGTTCCATCCGCGGACTCGTAGGCGACCCGGGTTCCGTCGGGAGACCACCGGGGCCAGCGGTGATTCATGGTCGTGTCGTCGGTGAGCCGCACGGTACGGCCGCCGCTCACCTGCCGGACGTGGATCTGCATCCCTGTCGGCGGGCCGGCCGCGTACGCCACCATCGATCCATCCGGCGAGATGGCGGCATCGATCTCCAGGCCGGGATCGAGGGTGATTTGGGTCGCGGCCCCGAACACGAGGCTCGTGGGCCCCCGACGCAGCAGCAGCGCGCCCACGGCGCCGATGGCCACGATGACGCTCGCCACGAGCGCCAACACGAGCCAACGCCGAGCCCGCTGGGGCACCGCGGCCACTCCGCCGCGCCGTTGGCCGAGCGCGTCGGCGAACTGGGCGACCGGGTTGAACCGGTCGGCGGGGTTCTTGGTGCCCGCTCTGGAGCATGATGTTTTCAGGCTTGATGTCCCGGTGGATGACGCCGCGCGCGTGTGCGTACGACAGCGCGTCGGCGACCTCCCGCGCGAGCGTCATCGCCTCCTCGAGCGCAGCTGCTTCTCGGGTTGGATGCGATCCCGCAGGGACTCGCCTTCGACGTAGGGCATGACGTAGAAGAGGAACTCGTTGGTCGTTGGCCGTGGACTCCGCTGCCGTGTCCGTCCGCCGGGCCGCCGGGCCGCCGGCCTGCCCGCTGTCATACAGTGGCAGGATGTGAGGATGGCTGAGGCCGGCGGCGATCTCGATCTCGCGGAGGAAGCGCTCGTGGCCGAGGGCCGCGGCCAGCTCGGGGCGCAGGACCTTGAGGGCCACCTTGCGGTTGTGCTTGACGTCGTGCGCGAGGTACACGACGGCCATGCCGCCCGCGCCCAGCTCGCGCTCGATCGTGTAGCGGTCGGCCAGCGCCGCCGCGAGCCGCGGAGGCACGTCAGCCATCGAAGCCTCGGGCCGCTGGTCCGTCCGTCGGTCCGTCGGCCGGTTCCACCAGGGCGCTCCGAAGGTCGATCATGGGACTGCAAGATGCGGCCACGGGCGCGCGGATGCGAGTGGCCTCGGCGGGCGGTTCCATCTGGGCGGCCCGCGCCTTAGGCTATGACACCACGTTCACCGCTCGCGGGAGTGCTGGAATGGAATTCCTGAACACCGTCTATTTCGAAAACTCGATCCGCCAATGGGCCATCGCGGTCGCGGTGATGGTCGCGGCGATCATCGGACTGCGCCTCCTCAAAGCCGTCCTGGTCAACCGCCTCTCGGCGTTGGCCAAACGCACCACCACCGAGTGGGACGACATCGTCACCGCCGCGCTGGCCAAGACGTCGTTCCTGTTCGTGCTGATCGTGGGGGTCGTGATCGGCATGCAGAGCCTGCACCTCCCCACCGGCATTCGCAGCGCGACGGGGAGCGTCATGGTGATCGCCGGCCTCATCCAGGCGGGCATTTGGGCGGGCACCATTCTCACCAAGTGGCTGGACTCGTACCGCACGCGGGAGATGCAGGAAGATCCGGCCACCGTCACCACCGTGAGCGCCATGGGGTTCGTCGCCAAGATCCTGTTATGGGCCGGCGTCCTGCTCCTGGCGCTCGACAACCTGGGCATCCAGATCACGGCGCTGGTGGCCGGCCTCGGCGTGGGTGGCATCGCGGTCGCACTGGCCCTGCAAAACGTCCTCGGCGACCTCTTCGCCTCCATGTCGATCGTGCTCGACAAGCCGTTCGTGCTGGGGGACTTCCTCAACATCGACGATCACCTCGGCAGCGTCGAGTACATCGGCCTCAAGACCACGCGCCTGCGGAGCCTCTGGGGCGAGCAGGTGATCTTCTCGAACTCGGATCTCCTGAAGAGCCGCGTGCGGAACTACGGGCGTATGTTCGAGCGCCGCATCTCGTTCACGATCGGAGTGACCTATCAAACGCCCCGCGCGAAGCTCGAGAAGATTCCCACGATGATCCGCGAAGCCGTCGAGGCGCAGGAAAAGACCCGCTTCGACCGGTCCCATTTCAAAGCATACGGCGACTTCTCGATCAACTTCGAAACCGTGTACTACGTGACGATCGCCGACTACAACACCTACATGGACATCCAGCAGGCCATCAACCTGCGGATTCACGAGCGGTTCGAGGAGGAGGAGATCGAGTTCGCGTACCCCACACAAACGCTGTTTGTGGTCAAGGAAGGCGGGCAGTCGGCGTCCTAATCCGGCTGAGCCCGGTGTCACACGGGTGACGGGTCCAACCGCCGACAACGTCTCCCACGAGCCCGATGGCGGCGGGCGCCGCCCCCCGGTCCCTCACCCTTGGGACAGAATCCGCTCCAGCTGGGCGGTGTAGGCCGTACCGGCTGCGTCGTCGCTGACGAGCGCGATCTCCTCGGGGCCTTGAATCCCCAACCGCACCTCCACGGCCCGGGCCATCTGCTCCTGTTGGAAGATCGGTCTTCCCATGATGGCCTCGTTGGACCCCAGCTCCTTGAGCACCGCCAGGCCGACGGCGTCCACCGCCACCCGGTCCGTGCCGCCGATCATGACGTTCGCCTCGGCCAGCCGACCCCGGGATGGGCCGCCGTCGGTAAACGCTTGCACGCCGTCCATGACGATGAGGTTCGGCCGGTAGCCCTGATTCAGCTCGGCAATCATGCGCCGCATGTCCGGGGAGCGGTGCATGGTCCGGCGAATGCCCTTGGGGGTGAGGCCCACCGAGAGCTTCATCGACATGGTGAAGACACCGCCGGAGCCGTGTGTCTTCAAGCAGCAGGTACTGACGTTGTATTCCGAGTGCACCACGTGGCGCGGCAGATGGAATCCGTCGGGCCAGTGCGTGCCCGGCGGCGAGAACTGGACCCACTCGTCGTCCGGAATCTCGTCGTAGTTCACGATCCCGAACCCGACATCGTGTGCGAGGTCGAAGACTCCCTTCGTTTCCATCACGGTCTTCGTCGACGGGAAGGAGGACTCGCCAACCACCACCTCCCGCGCGTCCCGCTCTTTGAGCTCCGTGACGATCTGCGTGAGCGTGTCGTTGTGGGTGCCGGCGGGGGCGGGATCGGCGGTGTTGAAGTTCGGCTTGATGTTCACCGCCTTGCCGGCAATTCCCTTGGGATCGAGCAGCGCCATCAGGCGGCGGACGCCCTCCTTCCGGTTCCCGGTCCGAACGAGCGCCACGGTGGTCCGCTGGCGAAAGAGCCGGGATCCCAGCGTGCGGAGATCCGGATGGGGAAGGAGGACGAGACCCGCGGCGGCACTTCTCAGAAAACCGCGGCGGTCCAACGAAGTCGAAGGGCACGGGGACATGATGTTCTCCGAGGCGAACCTGAACCGCATCACGCGGGTTGCGAAACCCGTGGCCGACGACAGTCTCGTTGGATGGTTGATCGGCCAAGGAAACGTACCTCGCCTCCACGCGACCGTCACGGAGATTCCCGACTTTTACACTCGCATTGCCGGCGACTCCACCACCGTCATGCACCGCGGACGTCCCACCCTCGCACGAAAGAGCGTGGCGCCCGCGGGCGAGTAGATTTCGAGCGTGATTCTGTCAGCGGAGTGCACGACGTGAAGCGATGGCGTTTCGTTCCTCTCTATGTCGGCCTCACGGCCGCGTTCGGCTGCGGTGATCCCATCGCGCCGTTCGACGGGGTCTACGACTTCCGCGCGGTGTTCGAAACCGGCGACACGGTCCGCAGCGCGGTGGTGCACGTGCCCCCCGCGTACACCGGCACCCGGACGCTCCCTCTGCTGCTCGCGTTCCACGGCTTCGGCGGCAGCGGCGAGGGGCTGCGCGGAGAAACCGAGCTCGACGCCGTCGCGGACCGCCTCTCCTTCATCGTGGCCTACCCCGACGGGAATCCGGGATGGGACGTGGAGCCCGACAAGGACGTACTGCTGACGCACGACCTCATCGACTACCTCGGTCGGCGGCTGGGCATCGCGCGGCGTCGGATCTATGCGGTTGGCTTCTCGGCGGGCGGCTCGTTCACGATGCGACTCGCCTGCGAGGAAGCGGGCCGGTTCGCCGCGGTGGGCATCGTGGGGGCAACCGTGTACGAGAACCGCACCTGGCAGTGCGATTCGACCGCGCGGATCACGACGGCTCTCGTCTTGGGCACGGTGGATGCCCTGGTCCCGTTCGAGGGGTCGTTTGGCCGGTTCTCCGCCGACTCGACGGCCCGCTTCTTCGCGCGACGAAACGGGTGCGACCTCACGGCGCGCACGGTCGAATATGAGCCCGACCTGGTGAACGACGGACGGCGCGTGCGGCGCGAGTCGTTCGACGGGTGCCGGGACGGCACGGAGACCGTGCTGTGGGTGGTCGAAGGAGGCACCCACACCTGGTATCGCGGCGACGTCGATACGGGGATGCTGCTGGCCGGCCTGTTCCTGCGACACCAGCGCTGAGAGGTGATCGGTCCCGCGAGGCCGCGCCTGACGGAGGGGGGCAAGGCAGACGGGGTCGGCGCCGATGCGCCGACCCCGTCAACGTGAGAGCGATTCCACATGCGCCGCGAAGGAGTCGAACCTTCAACCTACGGATTAAGAGTCCGTTGCTCTGCCAGTTGAGCTAGCGGCGCCGGAGGGACAAAGCATACCTACGCCCCACTGCCCAATCAACCCCGAAACTCCGACTAGAGATCGCGCTGCCGGAACCACACGAACGCCCCAGCCAGAATCACCACCACCCAGCCAATCGCCGTGAGCCACAGGGTCCCCGCATCCCAGATCTGGGGCAGATCGCGATGGTGTTCCGTCGCGCTCGCAACGGCCCGCTGAAACGCCTCCGGAT
>CAYWNR010000033.1:0-15027 GCA_964459705.1 uncultured Gemmatimonadaceae bacterium
TTGGCGGAAGCGGAGACCATCCGCGCGCGCAACCTCGACCCGGCTGGCGAGGCGTCGCTTCGATTGGCCAAGAAGATGCGGGTGGACGTCATGCGGAATCGGTTGCCGCGGGACACGTGGCGGCTCACGCACCTGGCCGAAGAACGGTTCGGGCTCCCGTCGTATCCGCTGCCGTTTTGGGAGCAGTCGGGGTCACATCCGCCCTGGAGATCGCGGCTGCGGGCTGTTGGAGGAGCCTGATCAGCCGACGGGATGAACGGGATGGGACTGCGCGGACATCCCGCTGATCCCGCCCATCCCGCTGTCGCCCGTCCTACGCGCCGTCCCACGCCCGCTCGAGGCCGGCGAAGGCCACGAGCAGGAGCTTGATCCCGACCTCATCGTCGTCGAACGCCACCTCGACCTTGAGTTCCCGCCCGCGGCCGGTGAGCGCGCGAATCGTCCCCGAGCCGAAGCGGCGGTGGAGCACGCGCTCGCCTTTCACGAAGCGTGGGGCATCCTGGGATTCGTCCTCCGCGGCGAACCGCACGCCGAACCCGCTCTCGGTGGTCGCCCGTTCGCGGAACGCGCCGAGCCCGCCCGGGGTGTGGCGTCGCAGATCGAACGCGCTGCTGCTGCGACGCTCCTCGCTGACCGCTGGAGGAATGGCCTCGAGGAAGCGTGACGGCAGGCCGGGCATCAGCTGACCGCCACGACGGCGCGCGCGCGCCCAGGTGAGATACAGGCGATCCCGCGCCCGGGTCATGGCCACGTACGCGAGCCGCCGTTCCTCTTCCCCGCCCTCCGGTGTCTCGAGCGCTCGGCTGAGCGGAAACAGCCCGTCCTCCAGACCCGTCACCGCGACGACCGGCCACTCCAGCCCTTTGGCGGTGTGCACGGTCATCAGGGTGACGCCGTTGGGGTCGCCGCCCGCGTGCTCCGCCGACGTGGTGAGCGCGGCGGTCGCGAGGAAGCGCTCCAAGGGGGATCCCGGCTCATCGGCGTCGACCTCCTCGGACCACTCCGCCGCCGCCGCGACCAGTTCGTGCACGTTCTCGATCCGCTCGAACCCGTCGGGACCCTGCGCTTCGAGCCATGCGTCGTATTGCAGCGCGTCGATCACGGCCTCGAGCACCAGGGCCGGGGCATCGTGGGACATGGCCCCGACGCGCTCGATGAGCGACGCGAAGTCGACGAAGGCGCGGCGCGCCTGAGGCCGGAGGTCGGGCACGCGCTCCGCTAGCGCCGCGGTGGCCAGCAGCGCGTGCTGCCACTGCGCGGCCGCGGCCTGCACCGTCGCGATGCTACTGAGCCCGATGCCGCGCTTCGGCACCTGGATGGCCCTGAGGAACGCGCCGTCATCGGTCGGATTCACCACCAGGCGGAGGTACGCCAGCAGGTCGCGCACCTCCCGGCGATCGTAGAAGCTCGTCGCCCCGACGAGTTGATAGGCCACTCCGGCCCGCCGGAACGCCTCCTCCAGCGCGCGCGACTGGGCGTTGGTGCGGTATAGGACCGCGCAATCGGCCGGGGCGTAGTGCTCCGCCGCCATCCGTGCCGCGAATTCCCGCACCAGCCACTCGGCTTCATCGCGCTCATCCGCGGTGGCCACGAGTTGGAGGGGAGCGCCACCGGTGCGAGAGGTGAAGAGGGTCTTGCCGAGGCGGTGCGTGTTCTCCGCGATCACCGCGTTTGCGGCGTCGAGGATGAACTGGGTCGAGCGGTAATTCTCCTGCAGCCGGACGAGCTCGGCCTCCGCGAAATCCTGCTGGAAGTCGAGCATGTTGCGGAGATCGGCCCCGCGCCAGCTGTAGATCGACTGGTCATCGTCGCCCACGACCGTGATGTTCCGATGCGCACCCGCGAGCGCGCGCACCATGAGATACTGCGCGCGGTTGGTATCCTGAAACTCATCCACCAGCACGGCGCGAAACCGCTGTTGGTAGGCCGCTAACCGGTCGGGGTGCTCGCGGAACAGCGTGAGCGGGTGCAGCAGCAGATCGTCGAAGTCCATGCCGTTGGCGGCCTGGAGTGCACGGTCCAGCGCCACGTACATCTCGGCGGCGACGCGCGCGATGGGCTCGCTGCCGGTCCCGCCCAGCTCGTCCGCGGCGACGAGCCGGTTCTTGGCGCCGGAAATGATGGATTGAATGAGGCGAGGTGGAAACGCCTTGGGCGCGTACCCCGCCTGCTCCAGCAACCGCTTGATCAGGGCGAGCCGATCGTCTTCATCGTAGATCGTGAATTGGGATGTGAAGCCGAGGTACGGTGCTTCGCGGCGCAGCAGGCGGGCGGCAAGCGAATGGAACGTCCCGATCCACAGACCGGACGGCTCGTGACCCAGCAGCGTCGTCACCCGATGCCGCATTTCACGCGCCGCGCGATTCGTGAACGTGGTGGCGAAGAGTCGGTGGGCGGGGATGCCCTGCTCCGCCACGAGATGCGCGATGCGTGCGGTCAGCACGCGGGTCTTGCCCGAGCCGGCGCCCGCCAGCACGAGGAGCGGGCCGCCGGCGTGTTCGACCGCCGCGCGTTGGTCGGTGTTAAGCGTGAGGGAGGTCACGCGTCGGCCACGGGCAGCGCCACGATGAACTCGGCGCCCTTGGGAACGGTTCCGGTTGTCAGTCGGCCGTCGTGCACGTCCTCGACGATGCGCCGCGCGAGGGCGAGACCGATGCCCCAGCCGCCGGGCTTCGTGGTCGCGCCAGGCTCGAACAGGCGGCCCCGGACCTCCGGGGAAATGCCGGGCCCGTCGTCCCGCACGGCGATGCGGGCTCGGCCGTGCGCCGCCACGACCTCGACCGTGATGGTGCCGCCGACCCCGCTCAGCGCGTCGACCGCGTTCCGGATGAGCGCTTCCATGGCCCACTCGAGCAGCACCACGTCACCCAGCACGAACGGGCCGGCGGAGGGTGCGACGACGGCGAGGCGCACGGGATGCGCGTGCCGGGGGAGACGGGGCTGGAAATAGGTCGATACCCGCTCGACGAGCGCCCCGATCGCAACCCGCTCCAGACTCGCCGGGCGGCCGATCCGCTCGAATCGCTGGGTGACGCGGTGCAGCCGGTCGAGGTCGGCCAGGAGGTGGCCCGCGATCTCACTCGTATGCTCGCCACGGGCGAGCAGCCGATCGACCCAGGCGCTGGCGCTCATCAACGGCGTTCCCAGCTGGTGCGCGGACTCGCGCGCCATCGCGACCCACAGGCGGTCCCGGTCTCGATGCGAGGCCGTTCGGTATGCCCATGCCCCGGCCGCGACGGCGCTCAGCAACAGCCCCAGTTGCAGGAATCCGAGAAGTCGCAGCCGGTTGCCGATCGGGAGCCGGCCGTAGTGCACGATGCCGGCCCCCGGTACGCGAATGGGGGGATTGACGGCGTCGAGCTCGCGCACGAAGCGGAGCAGCGCCGCGTCGTCGGTCACGTTGCCGGGCAGGTTGGCGGCGGCCGTGGTGGGCTGCCCGGCACTGTCCGTCACCACCACCGGGAGTCCCGATTCGCGGATTTCTCGCACGACGTCGAGGAGCGCTGCGGCCTGCGCGCCGCCCGCCGTGTCGCTCAGTGCGGCGATCACCCGCCCGTAGATCCGGGATGCCTGTGCGGCTTCACCACGCAGATGTCGGGAGAGGTTCCACGCCTGCCAGAGCGAGACGCCGCTGAGCAGCACCACGAGTGCCAGGGCGATGGCGGGACCGTGACCCGCCAGTCGCCGACGAAACCTAGTGGTCACTCGCCGTCAGGCGGTCGGTGCCAACGTACAGACGGAGCGCCTCCGGCAGCGTGACGGAGCCGTCGGCTTGCTGGTAGTGCTCGAGCAACGCGACGATCACGCGGGGGAAGGCGACGCCGGACGCGTTGAGCGTGTGCACGAACTCAGGCTTGGCGCCAGGGGCGGGCCGATAGCGAATGTTCGCGCGGCGCGCCTGGAAGTCCGTGAACGTGCTGGCACTGGAGACCTCCAGCCACGCGTCGACGCCCGGGGCCCACACTTCGAGGTCATAGGTCTTGGCGCTCGCGAAGCCGATATCGCCCGTCGCGAGCAACACGACCCGATACGGCAGCCCAAGACGCTGCAGCACCGCCTCCGCGTGCCCCAGGAGTAGCTCGTGCTCGGCCGGGGAGTCTTCCGGCCGGGTGAAGCGCACCAGCTCCACCTTGTCGAACTGATGGACGCGGATCAGTCCCCGCGTATCCTTGCCGTGCGCGCCCGCCTCCCGCCGGAAGCAGGGCGTGTACGCCACGTACCCGATGGGCAACCGGTCGGCCGAAAGCAGGTCGTCGCGGTGGATGTTGGTGACCGGCACTTCGGCGGTTGGGATCAGGTATAGGCCGTCCGCCGTGACGTACATGTTCTGTTCGTGATCCGGCAGCTGGCCGGTTCCCAGCGCGCTGTCCGCGTTCACGAGGTATGGGGGCTGAATCTCGCGGTACCCGTGCTCGCGCGTGTGAAGATCGAGCATGAAGGCGGCCAGGCTGCGGACGAGGCGTGCGCCGTCCCCACTGAACAGCGGGAATCCCGACCCGGCGATCTTGGCCCCGGCCGGAAGGTCCAGGATCCCGAGCGCCGAGCCGACCTCCCAGTGGGGACGCGGAGCGAAGTCGAAGGTCCGGGGCGTCCCCCACGTGCGCAGCACGCGGTTGGCCGACGCATCGCCGGTCGGCACGTCGGGCAGCGGGAGGTTGGGAAGTTGCAGTAACAGCTCTTCCAGCGTGGCGTCGACGTCGTGGGTCTCGGCATCCAGCGCCTTGACGCGATTGCTGAGCCCCTTCAGGTGGTCCAGCAGCGCGGAGGCATCCTCGCCCGCTTTTCTCCGACGCGCGACCTCGGCCGAGTCCCGGTTGCGCTCGGCCTTGAGCTGCTCGACCTCGGCCAACAGCGCCCGCCGCCGCCGATCGAGCTCCTCGGCCACCCGGACGCGTTCCGCGAGATCCGCGGCTCGACGGGCCAGTGCTTCCCGAACCACGTCGGGGGCATCCCGCACGCGTCGAATGTCCAACATGTTACTTGTCGGGGATCCCGACTACGAGGTCGCGGTAGCCGCAGTTGAGATCCATCAGCACCTCGAACGTCGCGGACCGGGCCGGAGGGTCCACCCCCAGGACGTGGAACTTCCCGTAGCGCGACAGGGCGCCTGCCGAGCACAGCGAGTTGCTCAGGCGCGTCTTCAGGACGAACACGGAACCCGGCTTGACCACCACTGCGCTGTCTTGCACGTAGCCGTCGAGCGGCGCCGACGCCACGGCATCGAAGTCGACCGTTTGTACCAGGATGCCCGGGTCGTTTCCGAGTCCCAAGGCGCCCGTCGGATACAGCACGAGCTGGCCGGATGCGTCGAGATCCATGGCGAAGTCGAACGCGATGTTCAGATCGGTGCGCACCGGTGCGCCGCTCACGCCGTCGTAGCCGCTGGGCAGTCCGATGGTCGTTCCGGTGAGCGCATACAGCGTCGCGGTGTCCACGACATTGTCGAACTGAGCCGGCGGGAGCGCGTTCGGGTTGCTGCACGCGACCACGAGCGCGAGCACCGCGAGTGCGGAGAAGATCCGAGTTGGCAAGGAGATAGACCGCATGTACGGTGGCGAAGCTTAGTCGCGGCCGAATGGGTGGTCAACCGCAGAATTCTGCTTGACTTCGCCTTTTGCCGCCCCTAGCTTGGCGCCCATGCCGACCATTCGGGACGTCGTGCAAGCCCTCTCGCGTCGCACGGGTGTGAAAGCGGCCATCGTACTCGGCCGGGACGGACTCACGATCGATTCCGCGACCCACGACGGCCTCGATTCGGATGGCCTCGCCGCCGTGGTGCCACCCGTGGTCGCCGCGTGCGCGGGCCTCGGGAGCGCGGCCGCCTGCGGCGGATTCGAATCGGGGGTGGTGGAGTTTGACGCGGGGATGGCGGTCGTGGTATCCGTCACGCCCGATACGCTGCTGGCCCTCGTCGTGGGTCCCCACACCAACGTTGGCTCGCTCCTCTACGAGATTCGCAGACATCGCTCGGCCATTGCCAAACTGTTGTGAGCCGCGCGGGGTGAGGACCTCCGCGTGAGCCGGTGGGCGGCGATTCTCGCGGGTGGTTCCGGCACCCGATTCTGGCCGCTCTCCACCCCGTCCCACCCCAAGCAGTTCTTGCCGCTCGCCGGCGCGCGCGCGCTGCTGGTGGACGCGGTCGACCGACTGGCGGGCGTCGTTTCCACCGACCGGGTGCTGATCGTGACGGGACAGGCCCTGGTGGATCGCACGCGGGCCCTCCTCCCCACCATCCCACCCCACCAGATCCTCGCCGAGCCGCGCCCGGCGTCCACGGCTCCGGCACTCACGTGGGCCACCCACGTCGCCCGCGCCGCCGATCCCGAGGCAATCGTCCTATCGATGCACGCGGACTGGTGGGTCGGCGACGCGGCCCGATTCGCACACACGGCGGGACGCGCCCTGGACGCCGCCGCCGAGCACGACGCCCTCGTGACCGTCGGGATCGTCCCGGCGCGCCCGGAGGTCGGCTATGGCTACATCGAGCGTGGCGCACCGGTCGCGCCGGGGGTGTGGGCGGTGCGACGGTTCACGGAAAAGCCGGATGCGGCACGGGCGGCGGCTCTGGTCGCCGACGGCGCGCTGTGGAACAGCGGGCTGTTTGCCTGGACGGGCCGACGGTTCTTCGAGGAGACGACGGCCCACGCCCCGGAGATCGCGCCGCACGTGCCCCGCCTGGACCAGGGCGACGTGGCGGGCTTCTTCCGGGAGGTCCAGCCGATCGCCGTTGACGTCTCGCACTTCGAGCGGTCGCGCCGCGTCGTCGTGCTCCCGGGAGACTTCCCGTGGGACGACGTGGGCACATGGGCGGCGTTGGAGCGCGTTCGCGCCACCGATGACGGTGGCAACGTGGTGGTCGGGGATGCCGTGGTCCGCGACAGCACCGGCAGCGTCGTGTGGACGGATGGCGATCCCGTGGTGGTGGACGGCGTCTCCGGGTTGGTCGTGGTCCGCGCGAACGGTCGCGTGTTGGTGACCACGCGCGAACGGGCGTCGCGATTGAAGGACGTCCTGGAGCGCCTGCCGCCACGCGTTCGCGACATCGAGGAGGAATGAGGAGTGACGAAGCTCTACTTGGTGGATCCCGCCGTCGACGCGAAATGGGCCCCATTCCAGACCGGCCGCCCGGTGGCGGAGCTGCGGGCCGGCGCCTGGCTGATTCGCGAGCGCTGGGAAGCGATCGCGGACACCTCCACGGAAGCGGTGTTTGCCCCGGCGCACTTGCACGCGTTCGTCGAGGAGGGGGCGCCCGTGGTGCAGGAACCATCGCCGGTGCCGGGCCCGGCGATCATTGGACGGTCCGACTTCGCGCCCGCCGGGGTGACTCCCGAGTGGCCCTCGGGCGCGGCCCGACTGGTCAACGACGGGGAGACCGTTGGTTGGGCAGTGCCCGAGGGATCGTCCTGGGACGGTGACCTGTCGGATGCCGAGGAGGTCGAAGTCGAAGGCATGCTGCTCCACGGCGCCTTCGATCTCATCACCGCCATCGAACACTTGTTGGCCGCCGATGTCGCGGACTTCCTGCGGGAACCGGGCGATCCCATCGCGGACGGGTCGATCGTGCTGGGTGATCCCAACGAGGTGGTCGTGCTTGGCGCGGCCATCGAGCCGGGCGTCGTGTTCGACACGCGCCGTGGGGCGATCGTGCTCGAGCAGCACGCCTACATTCGGGCCGGCTCACGGCTCGAGGGTCCGTTGTTCGTCGGCCCGGGTACGGAGATTCTCGGCGGTACCGTCGGCGGTTCGTCGTTCGGACCGCGGTGTCGGGTGCGGGGCGAGGTCATGACGTCGGTGTTCCTCGGGTACGCCAACAAGGCGCACGAGGGCTTCGTGGGTCATTCCGCCGTCGGACGCTGGGCGAATCTCGGCGCGGGCACGACCACCTCCAACCTCAAGAACACGTACGGCGCCATTCGCCTGGCCGTTGGCGGCGATGCGTTGGAGACCGGACGCCAGTTCCTCGGAACGTTGTTGGGGGACCACGCCAAGACCGCCATCGGCACGCTGCTTCCGACCGGCGCGGTGGTCGGAATGGGGGCCAACGTTTTCGGGACGGCGAACGTCCCGAAGCACGTTCCGCCGTTCGCGTGGGGACTGAGCGAGGACCGGATGCGGCTCGAGGGGTTCCTCACCACCGCCCGGCGCGTCATGCCGCGCCGGCAGGTCGAGGTCACCGACGCGGTGGCGGCGGCGCTCGAGGCGTCCTACCGCTTCGGCACCGGCGCGTGAAGGTCGCCGTGCTGGGATCCGGCAGCCGCGGGAACGCCGTCGCGGTGCGCGCCCAGGGCGCGACGCTGCTGGTGGATGCGGGCTTCGGTCCACGTGCCCTTGCCAGGCGCGCCGTGGAGGCTGGCATCGCGCTCGAGCCTCTGGTCGGCATCGTGCTCACCCACGAGCACGGCGACCACGCCCGCGGAGCGGCGCCACTCGGTCGGCGGCTGGGGTGTCCGGTCATCGGGTCGGCGGGCACGCTTCGGGCGCTGCGGCCGGACGGCGTGACGACGGAAACGTTACCCCCGTTCGGCGAGGAGCTCCGGATCGGACCGTTCAGCATACGTGCGGCACGCACCGCCCACGATGCGGCGGAGCCCGTGGCGGTGCTCGTCAGCGACGGCGGTGGGAAGCGGATCGGCGTCGCGTGGGATCTGGGACGCCCGACCGCCGGCGTGCGGCACCTGTTGCACGGCGTGGAGGCGCTCGTGCTGGAATCCAACCACGACGAAGTCCTGCTGCAGACGGGTCCGTACCCCGCATCGGTGCGGCAACGGATTGGGGGATCCACCGGGCATCTGTCGAACCGGTTGGCGGCCGAGTTCGCCGCGGATCTCTGGTCCCCGCGGCTCGAGGTGGTGTTCCTCGCCCACGTGAGCGAGCAGTGCAACGACGCCCGGGTGGCGCGGCAGACCGTCGGTCGGGTGTTGCGCGCGAAGGGATTTCGCGGGCGCTTGGTGCTTGCGGGGCAGCGGGCCGCGACGCCCGCGATCACCCTCCAGCCGTTGATGCAGCTGGTGCTGCAGCTTCCGGGATCGCATCCGTTTCCGACGTCATCTCCGTCACACCCGGTTCCCAGTCACGAATCATCCGGGTGAACGCGTGCGCGATCTCGCCGTCGAACTCGACGCCGGATCGCTCCTCGACGTACGCCAGAATCTTTGCCGCGGGCCAGGCATCCCGATAGGGACGGTTCGTCCGCAACGCGTCGTAGACGTCGCACACGTGCACCAATCGGCTGCCCTGGTGGCACCTCCGTGGGTACGTGAACTTGGGGTATCCCCCACCGTTGATCATGATGTGGTGTTCGTAGGCCACGACCGCCGCGGTATCCAGCTCGGGCTCCGCGACGAGAATGAGCTTCGCGCCCTCCGTAGGGTGCGAATTCATGATCAGGCGCTCCTCCGCGCTGAGCTTCCCGGGCTTGAGAAGGATGTCCTTGGGGACCTTGACCTTGCCGAGATCGTGGAGCAGGCCGGCCACGCCGAACGCGCGAACATCCTGCGCGCCCATCCCCAGCCATTCGGCCAACGCCATGGTGAGCACGCACACATTCATCGAGTGCGTCGTCGTGTATTCGTCGAACTCCCGCAACCGCAACAGCGGAACCATGACCTGACGGTCGCCGTGCATCGCGACGGACAAGCCGCGCACGACCGCCTCCGCCTCCAGCAGCGGGAGTGTCTTTCCGTCCAACATCTCCCCGTGGATCCATCGAACGGCGTCGGCTTCGTCTTCCAGGGTAAACCGGATCGTGGCCATCGCCGCGCCCCCCTGGTTCATGGCCAACTGGTCCGCACCATCCACCCCCACGAGTCCATAGCGAATGCCGCTCGGGCGTAGTTGGCGGGCCTCGGTCGAATCCGCCGCCTTCAGCGCCAGGCGCGCGAGGACGAGATCCAGGAACTCCTCCAGCTCGTCACGTAGGACGGTGCCGTCGAATTGCAGCCGCTGCACGCCGATGTCCGCGAGGCGCCTGCTCCAATCCCATTGGCGCATTTCGCGCAGGGGCAGATCGTTGTAGACGACCTCATCGCCACCCAGAAAGGCGAACGTGGGTCGATTGTGCTCCGTGAGTAGTTCCTGGAGGCGCTCGAAGACGAGGTCCACAGCTCGCTCCCGGGAGGTGTGCCCTTCCGGATAGAGCGCAAGCGTCGACAGCGCCTGCGCGAAGCCGTGGAGAAACTGGACCGCCGTGTCTGACACCGCTCAGGCGTCCTCGGCCGAGGATCTGCTGGCCGCCGCCGCGATATCGGGATCCCGGGCCCGCGCGGCCTGCAGGCGGATCGTGATCGCCCGAGGATCGTCGGCAAACAGTCGCAGGCTGGCGAGTGCGGCGAGATACTCGGCGCTCTTGGGCGGGAGCTTCGAGCGCAGGAATCTCCGCTTGGGCGCGGTGATCTGCAACAGCGTGGACAGCGCGGCGGGATGTCCGGTGTCGGCAAGCACCCGAATGGCCGTGACGCGTTGGTCGGTGTTGGAGCCGCCCACCGCTCTCGTCACGAGCAACGGCACGGCGGCGTCCGGGCACTTGGCCCTGGCTGCCGTCAGCGCCAAGCGGGCGACATGATCGTCGGGGTCGCGCAGGCCAGCCATGATTGCCCGTTCGCGGTGCTCGTCGTCGCGCAGGAGCATCCGCATGGCCTCGCGGCGCACTCTCCCGTCCTTGTGCTCCAGAAACGTTCCCGGATCGAAGCCCGCCGGCATCGCCGGCAGCTCGCTGAGCAGCCCGAGCAGGTTTCGGACGACATACCAACGGTCGTCCGTGAGGCGCCGGAGGATGGCGGACTCGACGCCGGGTCCGAGTCGCGTGACCCGGAGGATCAGCGCGCGACGGGTGGACGATGCCTCGGCCTCGGCGAGCGCATCCAGCAGTGGATCGGCGCCCGCAACGCCGATGGCCTGGAGCAGTTCGTCGAGCAGCGGGTAGTTGATGGGATCCTCCGCGAGGACGGCCGCGACGTGGTCGACCCGCGCCACGCGGCGGCGCAGCGTTGGCACTGCGTTGGGGGCGTACGCCAGCCGCAGCTGCTCGAGCACCCACGGCAACTCACCCCGGTCCACCAGTTCATCGACGGCGCCCTCCACCGCTTCCCCCACCGTATCGAGCTCCAACGCCATCTCCAGTAGCCGGCGCGGTTCCGCCGTAAACCGCGCTTGGGGACCAGCAACGAACACCGGCGTTGCGACGGACATGCGCTGGAGGGCCGCGCGGTACGCGTCCGGATTCGGGTCTTTGAGCGCCCACCCGTGGACCAGTTGGCGGATCTGATCGCGGATGGACTCGTCGGCAACGATCTGGCGCCGCCCTCCCCCACGATCGGCGTGTTGCGCGAGCTTCTGGAGCATCCGCAGCAGGGAATGCGAGACGGTCTGTTCCCCGGCCTCGCCGGCGGCCTGGACCAACTCGACGACCGCGTCGACGGTCATCCCCTCGGACGCCGAGAGCAGGAACCGGTGCCGTTGACTGGCGTCGCCTCCCATTTCGAGCAGTCCCGCCAGGGTCCCGCGATCCATGTTGGACACGAGATCGGAGACGCGCTTGCGCAGGGCAGGTGACTCCGCGCTCGGGCCGGATCGGAGCTCATCGGCGATCTGAAGCATGTAGCCGACGATCACCTGGTCATACGCATTGTCACGTCCGCGCTCGTCGAGCGCCCGGGCCACGACCGTCGGATCGACCTTCTCCAGCTCGTCGTCGCTCACAGCCGCCTCGTCGGAGTCCTGCTCTCCGGTCGCGAGGGCCGCGCGCGCGAGCCCGAGCCAGAGCTGTGCGCCCCGCGTTCGGGCGGATCGCAGTTCCTCCGTGTCATCCGGATGTTCCTCGGACGTGAACTGCAGGCGTTCGTAGTGGAGCGGGTAGATGGCGATGTGTGGCCAGCGCCGCGTCTGAAAGTCCGGCTCCAGTCCGACCGGGCCACCGGAATGATCGGGATCATGCGCGATCAACTGGAGGAACCCGTGCAGCTCGTCCGGCATTACACCCCGTTCGAAGGTGATGGCCCCGAGGTGGTGGCGGTGCAGGCGCACGGCCAACTCCTGCAGCACCGGGTTCTTGGGATCGGTGGCGACGCCTTCGATGATGAGCTGGTTTCGGGCGATGCCGATCGAGAGGTTGGGACGTTCAAAGAGCAGCTCGGTCGTTCTGCCGGTCACGCGCTCGACAGTCGGTGGCAGGGACGGATGGTCGTCGGGGTACATCCCGAATCGGTGGAGCGCGATCGAGAACTGGATCAGGAAGTCGCGCAACTCGCGCGACAGCGCGGCGGGTTGCGCCGTCCCGGGAACCCCGGGCGACCCGGTCATCCCAGGGCTTCTCGGCCCTTCAACGTCACCGCGCCGGCGCCGACGTGGCCCGCCGCGTCATGGGCGGTGCGGTTGGGAGCGGGATGCTGTCGGGGCGCGCGGCGGCCGGCCCGATCCGGGTGAGCACGATGGGCTCTTCGAGATCACCCCCCGAGAGCGTGAGCTTCCGCCCCGCCACCGCGAAGTTGTAGACCATCCACTCGTCCCCCAGGGCGATGAAGATCGAGTCGGCGACGATCCGCCACCGGACCGTTTCGTCGCCGAAGCTGGCCGATGAGTCCGGTCGCACGATGACGGTCTGCGGACCATCCGGCGTACTCGCCCGCCAAGTTCCCTCGAGGCGCGGGGGGCGCTGGGCCTGGGCGGCGCCGGCCCCGACGAGGGCGAGCAATCCGATCAGCAGAAGGGGACGCATGATAATAAGTTATCTCACTCTGATGCGGGGAGCCAATGGTTGTGTGATCCCCATCACCCCCCTCCCCAACCGACCTCCGGAGTGTCCATGCGCTTTGTTCCCTTCATCACGCTGATCGGCGTCACCACGGGCCCCGTGGCGCCGGCGCACGCACAGCACCCGATCCGGCAGCCCGTCCACACCTACTCCATCGTCGCGATGGATTCCGCCACTGGCGAGATCGGCGTCGCCGTCCAGTCGCACTGGTTCAGCGTCGGCAGCATGGTGACGTGGGCGGAGCCTGGCGTCGGGGCCGTGGCGACGCAGTCGTTCGTGGACCCGAGCTATGGCCCGCGCGGATTGTACCTGATGCGAACGGGAACGCCCGCGCCGGAGGCGCTGGCCGCTCTGCTCCGCGCCGATCCGGACAGTCAGGTACGCCAGGTTGCCATGATCGATGCCCGCGGCCGGGTGGCCGCCCACACGGGATCCAAGGACATTCCCGCGGCGGGCCAGCATGTCGGTCGCTGGTACTCGGCGCAGGCCAACCTCATGCGGAACGACCGCATCTGGCCGGCCATGGCCCACGCCTTTGAAACGACGAAGGGCGACCTCGCCAATCGGCTCCTCGCCGCGCTCGATGCGGCCCAGGCGGCCGGCGGCGACATCCGGGGCAAGCAGTCGGCGGCGTTGATCGTGGTGAGCGGCGATCGAACCGCCAAGCCGTGGGAGCGGATCTTCGATTTGCGGGTCGAGGACCACGCGAACCCGCTCGGCGAGTTGCGGCGCCTCGTTACCATGTCGCGCGCGTACCATGCCGCCACGGAAGGGGACAACTACGTGGCCGCCGGGAAGATCGACTCCGCGCTCGCGAGCTATCGCCGAGCATCCACGATCCTCCCCGACTCCGCGACCAATAGCGAGCTGATCTACTGGGTGGCGGTCACGCTGGCGGACATCGGCCGCGTGGACGAGTCCATCCCGCTCTTTCGACGCGCGTTCACACAGGACACGAGCTGGGCGGTGCTGCTTCCCCGGTTGCCGGGCGTAGGGCTGCTGCACGCTGACGAGGCGGCGGTGCAGAGGATCATTCGGGAAGCAAGGTGAAAGGGCAGACGGCCAGACGGCAAGCGGTTCGCAGGTGATGGGCAAGAGAACGCCCCGGGAGATGTCCCCCCGGGGCGCTCGTCCTGCAACCTGCATCCTGCAAACCGCTAGCCGTCTTCGACCTGCAAAGCACTGGCCGTCTAGCCGTCTCGGCGTCTAGTACATACCACCCATGCCACCACCACCCGGCGGCATCGGAGGCATCTTCTCCTCTTCCTTCTTCTCGACGATCACGCATTCCGTGGTCAGCAAGAGGCCCGCCACGGAGGCCGCGTTCTGCAGCGCGGAGCGGGTCACCTTGGTGGGGTCGATCACACCCGACGCGACCAAGTCTTCGTACGTGTCCGACTGCGCGTTGTAGCCGAAGGTCTTGTCCTTGTTGGTACGGACCTTCTCGACGACGATCGAGCCTTCGGCACCCGCGTTCTGGGCGATGATCCGCATCGGCTCCTCGAGCGCCCGGCGTACGATGTCGACGCCGATCTGCTCGTCCTCTTCCGCAACCTTGACCTTCTTGAGCACGTCCTGGGCGCGGAGCAGCGCGACGCCTCCGCCCGGCACGATGCCCTCTTCCACGGCGGCGCGGGTTGCGTGCAGCGCGTCTTCGACGCGGGCCTTCTTCTCCTTCATGGCCGTCTCGGTAGCGGCGCCGACGTTGATGACGGCCACCCCGCCCGCCAGCTTCGCCAGCCGCTCCTGCAACTTCTCGCGATCGTAGTCCGACGTGCTCTTGTCGATTGCGGCCTTGATCTCGCTGATGCGGCCCTGGATATCCTTCTCCTTGCCGGCGCCATCCACGAGCGTGGTGTTGTCCTTGTCGATCACGATCCGCTTGGCGCGGCCGAGGTCGGCGAGGACCGCGTTCTCGAGCTTGAAGCCGACTTCCTCGCTGATCACCTTGCCACCGGTCAGGATCGAGATGTCCTGCAGCATGGCCTTCCGCCGGTCCCCGAAGCCCGGGGCCTTCACGCCGCACACCTTCAACGTGCCGCGCAGCTTGTTCACCACGATCGTCGCGAGCGCCTCACCCTCGATGTCTTCGGCGATGAGGAGCAAGGGTTTGCCCGTCTGCGCGACCTTCTCGAGCACCGGAAGGAGATCCTTCATGGCGCTGATCTTCTTGTCGTGGATCAGGACGTAGGCGTCCTCGAGGATCGCCTCCATCTTCTCCGGATCGGTCACGAAGTAGGGCGACAGGTAGCCGCGGTCGAACTGCATGCCGTCCACGG
>CAYWNR010000034.1:0-14870 GCA_964459705.1 uncultured Gemmatimonadaceae bacterium
GCGGGTAACTTCCGCCCACATGCCTTCGTTGACGCTCGAGCAGGCGTTCGGCAGCCTCCGCAAAGGCGAGATCGCCCCCGCATACTGCCTGTCCGGCCCCGCCGACTTGCTGAAGGGCGAGTTCGCGGACGCCGTCGTGGATGCGGTGCTGCCGCCCGAGACCCGTGATTTCAACCTGGACGTTCGGTCGGCGGGCGACTTGGACGGGGAATCGCTCCACGCACTCGTCGAAACACCACCGATGTTGGCGGAGCGGCGGGTGGTCGTGGTGCGCGGTGTCGAGCAATGGCGCAAGAACGCGAAGGTGTGGGGGGTCCTCGCGCAGTATCTCACGCATCCGGCCTCAACGACCGTGCTCATCCTGACCCACAGTGGTTCCGGCGCACCTGACCCTCGCGCCACGCGCGGCGCGCGACAGGTCGAGATGGGACCCCTCACCCCTCGCCTCGCGGTGAAGTGGGTGCGGCGCCGCGCTATGGACCTCGGAATGCAGCTCGAGCCCGACGCCGCTGACCACCTCCTGGCAGCCGTCGGCGACGACTTGGGCACGCTCGCGCAGGAACTCGCCAAGCTCGCCGCAGCCACGCCAGTTGGCACGACCGTGTCCGCCGCCGACGTAAGCGCCCTCGTCGGGATCCGCCGAGGCGAGACCGTCCCCGACTGGGTGCAGGCGGTCGTGCGCCGCGATGCCGTGCAGGCGGCGGAGTTGCTTGACGTCGTGCTCCGCCAGGGGAGCGTGACGGGCGTGCAGCTCGTGATGGCTCTCGGCACCGCGTTGGTTGGCATTCGACTGGCCCGGGCGCTGGCGGACGCGGGCACTCCGTGGCCACGCCTGCCCTCGGCCGTATTCGAGCGCATCAGGGTGGCCCGGCCAGCCGGCGTCCGCCAGTGGAAGAATGAGGCCGGCGCCTGGGCCGAAGCGGCGCGACACTGGACCGCCGAGGAACTCGACGCCGCGATCGCGGTGGCAGCGGAGGCGGATCGCCGCCTGAAGTCGACCACCATCAGTGACGAACGCGGGGTGCTGCTCACGATGCTGTTCGCGCTTCCCCGCCCGAGGGCCGCCGCATGACCCGACATTCGCTCCTGTTCGTTCTGGCACTCGCGCTCGCTCCGTCGCCCCTGGCGGCCCAACAACTCACCGACTCCACGCTCGCGCTGGCCGTTCGGCTGGTGACGGAAGGACAGGGGGACTCGGCGCGCGCGCTCGTGCGCGCGCGGCTCGGCGCGATCAATCGGTCTGATTCGCTGTACCCGCAGGCCCTGTTCGCCGCCGGGATGGTGGCGGAGCACTTGGACAGCGCCCTGGTGGCGTTCCGCCGCGTCAGCATCGAGTACTCCGAATCCCCGTGGGCCGCCGGCGCCCTGCTGCGCATCGCGCAGCTCACGTTCGCGTCGCGCGACCTTGTGGCGGCCCAGCGCGCGGCCGATCGCATCCTGTCCGACTACCCTCTGAGCGACGTGCGGGCGGCCGCGGCGTATTGGGCGGCGCGCGCGCGGCTGGAACAGGGACACACCGCCGAAGCCTGCCCGTATCTCCGCCTCGCGGCCGATTCTGCCGGCCCGGACGTGGAGCTCGCGAACCGCGCCGCGTACTACGCCCAACGCTGCACCAACGTCGTCGGGGACACCGCCACGCCGCCGCCCACCGGCGGGGTGACCGTCTACGCCGTCCAGGTTGCCGCCGTGGGAACCGCCGGGGCGGCCGATGAGACCATGCGGCAGCTCGCCGCGGCGGGCTACCAGGCGCGCGTCGTCCGCGAGGCCGGCTTGTTCAAGGTCCGGGTCGGCAGCTACCGATCCCGCGATGAAGCTCAGCGGATACAGGCGGAGCTACGCCGCAAACTCGGCGGCACACCGTTCATCGTCGAGGAGCGCCGGTGACCCCGAAGGCGGGACGCGCCAGCACGACTCCTCTGATGCAGCAGTACCTGGAGATCAAGCGTCGCCACCAAGACGCGATCCTGTTCTTCCGCATGGGCGACTTCTACGAGATGTTCCTCGAGGACGCCCACGTGGCCGCCCGCGAGCTCGGCCTCACCCTGACCGCCCGCAACAACGGCGGCGCCGCGGACGTGCCGCTGGCCGGCGTTCCGGTGAAGGCGAAGACGGAGTACGTGCGCCGATTGGTGCAACGCGGGTTTCGCGTCGCCATCTGCGAGCAGGTCGAAGACCCGCACACTGCAAAAGGCGTCGTGCGCCGCGAAGTGGTCGAAACCGTGACGCCCGGCGCGGTGCTCAGCGAGGACCTGCTGGACGACGCCGCCAACAACTTCCTCGTCGCGGTCGCTCCCGGTCCCACCACCGGCATCGCGGCCATCGACATCTCGACCGGGGAATTCGTGCTCGAGACGGTCCCGGCAGATGACGTCCCGGCGGCGCTCAGCCGCTACGCCCCCCGGGAGATCGTGGTCCCCCCCGGCACCGTGATCCCTTCGCCCGGAGCAACCACTCGCACGGAGCGAGAGGGCTGGGAGTTCGATGCCCAACTTGGGACCGAGGAGATCTGTCGCTGGTTCGCGCTCGGCAGCACCATGGGCTTGGATATCACGGAAACCGACGGACCTGCGGTTGCGGCGGCCGCCGCGCTGCTCCACTACGTCCGGGAATTGCAGCCCGGAGGACTCCCCCAGCTCGCGCGGCCGGCGGTGCGGCGGGCCGCCGCGACCATGGTGCTCGACGAAATGACGCGGCGCAATCTGGAGCTCGTCGAGCCGGTGCGGGCGGGGGATCGGGACGCAACGCTCCTGGCGGTGGTCGATCGCACCCGGACCCCGATGGGCCGGCGGTTAATGCGGCAGTGGCTCCTCGCGCCGCTTCGCGACCTAGCCGCCCTTGGCCTCCGCCACGACGCCGTCGCCGTGCTGGTGGATGACGCGCGCGGCCGCGACCGCCTGCGGGAGGCCCTCGCCGGCGTGCGTGACCTGGAGCGTCTCGCGGGCCGCGCGGCCGCGCGGCGCGCGACGCCACGAGACCTCGGCGGTCTGCGCGACTCCGTTCAGCGGATGCCCGACGTGCTCAACGCCCTCGATGGACTGGCGCGGCGGGAAGGCAGCACCGCCCTGGAGCAACTGGTGGCGGGCTTCGACCTGCTCGCGGACCTCGCCGACGTCCTGGCCTCCCAGCTCGTGGACCACCCGCCGGCGGCTCTGGGTGACGGGGAGTCCGTGCGGAGCGGCGTGGACGCGACGCTCGACGAGCAGCGTGCCCTCAGAGACGGCGGCAAACAGTTCATTGCCTCGCTCCAGGCGCGGGAGCGGGAGCGCACGGGCATCAACTCGCTCAAGGTCGGCTACAACCGGGTGTTTGGGTACTACCTCGAGATCAGCAAGGCGAATCGCCACCTCGTGCCGGCGCACTTCGAACGGCGCCAGACCCTGACCGGGGCCGAGCGCTATGTCACCCCCGAACTCAAGGAGTACGAGGCGAAGGTCCTGCAGGCTGAGGACCTCGCCCTGGCGCGCGAGCGCGAGCTGTTCGACAGCCTGTGCGCCGCCGTTCACGAACGGCTCGCGCGGATCCAAGCCGTTGCTCGCGCCATCGCCGCCCTCGACGTGCTCGCGAGCTTCGCGGAAACCGCCCACCGCGAAGGGTACACCCGTCCCGAGCTCACCGAGGAGACGGTCCTGGATCTCCGCCAGTGCCGGCACCCCGTTGTCGAGCGACGGCTGCCGGCTGGCAAGTTCATCGCGAACGACATTCTCCTCGAC
This sequence comes from uncultured Gemmatimonadaceae bacterium, assembly GCA_964459705.1. Taxonomy (GTDB): domain Bacteria; phylum Gemmatimonadota; class Gemmatimonadetes; order Gemmatimonadales; family GWC2-71-9; genus JAOTWJ01. The sequence continues at coordinate 3,711 of CAYWNR010000034.1, forward strand.
GAGCGCCAGCGCGTGATGCTCCTCACCGGCCCGAACATGGCGGGGAAGTCCACCGTGCTTCGCCAGCTTGGGCTCGCCGTCGTGCTGGCGCAGTCCGGCTGCTTCGTCCCGGCACGCTCGGGACGGATGGGGATCGTCGACCGCGTCTTCACCCGCGTCGGTGCGAGCGACAACGTCGTGCTCGGCCAATCGACGTTCATGGTAGAGATGAGTGAAACGAGCGCGATTCTGCACGCCGCCACACCTCGGAGCCTCGTGCTGCTGGACGAGATCGGGCGCGGGACCGCGACGTACGACGGGGTCGCGATCGCGTGGGCCGTGACCGAGCACCTGCACGATCGCGTCGGATGCATGACGGTATTCGCGACGCATTACCACGAGCTCACGCAGCTCACTGAGGAACTCGCCCACGCGCGTAATTTCAACGTCGGGGTTCGCGAGGAGGGACATGACATCGTCTTCCTCTACCGCCTCGAGCCGGGCGGAGCCGACCGCTCCTACGGGATACACGTTGGACGACTCGCGGGCTTGCCGACGCAGGTGGTCGAGCGGGCCGGAGAGATCCTCACGATGCTCGAGGCGGGACACCACGTGGCGGGACGCGAGCCGCCGCCCCGGATCGACCGATCGCAGCTTCCGCTGTTCGCGCAGGAGCCGCACCCCGTGCTCGACGAACTCCGGACCTTGGATCCAGATTCCATGACCCCGCTGGAGGCCCTGTCGCGTCTCGCCGATCTCAAACGACGGGCGGAGGCACCATGAAACGTCGATCCCCGCTGGCCGTGTGGCTGCTCGTTGCCCTCGCCTGCGGCGGCCAGGAAGAAGCCACGCGGGACTCCCAACCCCCGTCACCATCGGGCTTCGAGCCGCCCGTCCTGACCAACCCCGAGACGCCGGTGCGCTATCCGCCCGACCTCTACGCGACGGGCACGGAAGGCACCGTCGTCTTGCGATTGTATACCGATGAGCACGGCCGGATCATCCCCGAGTCCACCCGCGTCGCGGAGGGCAGCGGACAACCGCGGCTCGACTCCGCGGCCGTCGAGGCGGTCCCGTCCATGCGGTTCGCGCCCGCCCGGCGCGACGGCGTGCCGGTCGCGACGGCGTTTCTGCAACCCGTGCAGTTCCGGCGTCCGGAGTCCCCTGCCGGAGAGGGTTCCTGATCGTGCCGCCACATGCGAAGCCCTACGACGACGTCCTCGCGACGATCGGGTGGACACCCCTTATCCGACTGCAGCGCGTGGCCGAGGACATCCGCACGCCGATCTACGGCAAGGCGGAGTTTTTCAATCCCGGTGGATCCGTGAAGGATCGCATTGGGATCGCGATCATCGAGGACGCCGAGCGGCGCGGGGAGTTGAAGCCCGGCGGCGTCATCGTCGAGGGCACGTCCGGCAACACGGGCGTGGGGCTCGCCCTCGCCGCGGCGGTGAAGGGCTATCGCTGCGTGTTCACCCTGCCGGACAAGATGTCCAGCGAGAAGGTCCGACTCCTCAAGGCGTTTGGTGCGGAGGTCATCATTACGCCCACTGCCGTGCCGCCCGATCATCCCGACAACTACGTGATGAAGGCCAAGGCCATCGCCAAGGCCACGCCGGGCGCCGTTCTGGCCAATCAGTTCTACAACCAGGTGAACCCTGAGGCCCACTACCGCACGACGGGGCCGGAGATCTGGGAGCAGACGGAGGGTCGGGTGACCCATTTCGTGGCGGCGGCGGGCACGGGTGGAACGCTGAGTGGAACGGGACGCTACCTCAAGGAGCGGAATCCCAAGATTCGTGTGATCGCCGGGGACCCGCAGGGCTCGATTCTCGCCGAGTACTTTCGGTCGCGACAGATCGGCGCGGGACACCCGTACAAGGTCGAAGGGATCGGGAACGACAAGATCCCGGAAACCCTGCACCTCGACTACGTCGACGAGTACCACACCGTGACCGACGCGGACGCATTCCAGATCGCGCGTCGGCTGGTGCGGGAGGATGGGTTGTTCGTCGGGGGCTCCACGGGGCTCAACGTGTCCGTGGCGCTGCGCGTCGCGCGCGCGGTCGACGACCCCGACGCGTGCGTCGTCGTCATGCTGTGCGATACCGGCGAGCGCTACCTCTCGAAGTTGTTCAACGACGAGTGGCTGCGCGAGCATCAGTTGCTGCCGTCCGACCGGGTCACCGCCCGAACGCTGCTGGAGGCGAAGGCGAACGAAGCGCCACCGTTGGTCACGGTGGATGCGACGAGCACCGCGCGGCAGGCGCTGAACCTGATGACGTCCTACGACGTGTCGCAGCTCCCGGTCGTGGCCGACGGCAGCTGCGTCGGCGCCGTGACCGAGGCGGCGCTCATGGCGCTGGCCATCGGCAACCCATCGTCGCTGGACCGTCCGGTGCGCGAGCAAATGGAGACGGCGTACCCCGTCGTGGACGTGGACACCGCGCTCGAGCGGTTCAGTTCCGTCCTGTCCCGGGAGACGCCGGCGGTGCTGGTGGAACGCGACGGATGCCTGTGCGGCATCGTGACCCGGTACGACGTGCTGCATCACGTGCAGGGCCTGCGATGACGGGCAGCTTCCTCTTGTCGGCTGAGGCGACGTTCGCGGCTGCCCACACGCTCCCCGGCGTCGATATGTGCTCCCGGATGCACGGCCACAACTGGCGTGTGCGCGTCACGATTGGGATCCCCGCCGAGCGTCTCGACCGCCTGGGCATGGGCGTCGATTTCCGCGACCTGGAGCGGTGGACCGGGGACGCGGTGGCCGACTTCGAGCACCGCTACCTGAACGACCTCGACGCGTTCGCCGGGCGGCTCCCGACCGCCGAGACCATTGCCCGGGTGGTGGCTGAGCGCGTCGGCACTCAGGTGACCGAGCATCCCTCGGGGGCCGCCGTGACCGCAGTGGAGCTCTGGGAAACGGCACTGTACAAGGTGACCTACCGGCCGTGACCCGCATCGCCGTGATCACCGGAGGGTCGACACCCGAGCGGGATGTGGCCCTCGCCGGCGCCGCGCAGGTCGTGGCGGCACTTCGCGGCCTCGGGTACGAGGTCGTTGCCGTGGACACGACGTCGGGCGTACTCACAGCGGCGGACGAGGCCCGCCTGCTCGTACCGGCTGTGGGACGCGAGCCGCCGTCAGTCACCGCCCTGGCCGAGCTCGCGGGCCGGGAGCTGGGCCCGCGACTGGTCGAGCTGCCAGCCATCCGGGACGCGGATTTGGTGTTCCCGGTGCTCCACGGGCGGCAGGGAGAGGGCGGCGGGTTGCAGGCGTTGCTCGATCTGGCGTGCGTGCCGTATGTGGGAAGTGGCGCGCTGGGGAGCTGTGTCGCGATGGACAAGGACATGGCAAAGCGCCTGTTCGCCTTCCGCGAGGTTCCGACGGCCGCCTGGGTCATGTGGCCCGCCGATCCCGCCGCCATCGCGCCGCTCGGGTTCCCCCTCATCGTCAAGCCGGTGAACGTGGGCTCCACCGTGGGCCTCACCGTTGTGCGGCGGCCCGACGAGATTCGCGCGGCGGTGGACATCGCGTCCGCCTACGATACCGAGGTGATGCTCGAAGCGTACGTGCCAGGCCGGGAGTTCACGGTCGGCGTCGGCGGCGACCGGGCCCTCGCCGTCGGCGAGATCGAGCCGGCACACGAGATCTTCGACTACGAATGCAAGTACACGCCTGGGCTCACGCGCGAGACGTTCCCCGCGGACATCCCACCGGCGATGGCCGCCCGCCTCCAAGCGCTTGCCGTTCGGGCCCACGAGGCGCTCAAGCTGCGGGACTTCTCGCGTGTGGACTTCCGCCTCACGGCGGAGGGGGCACCCCTGTGTCTTGAAGCCAACACGCTTCCAGGGCTCACTCGGACGAGCCTGCTCCCGCAATCGGCGGCCGCGGTCGGGATCGACTTCCCGACCCTGTGCGACACGATCTGCCGCCTGGGACTGGCGCGATCGCAAATGGGGAACAAACTTCCCCTCTGAGCCGGTACCATAGACGCCCGACCAGTCCGCCATGACGTCGCCGACGCCCTTCCCGTTGACCCCCTGGGTTCGCCGCCTGCTCGCGGTGAACGCCGCCGTCTACCTCCTCGGCGCGACGGTGTTCACCGGTCCGTGGTTCCTTCAGACGCTGGGGTTTGTGCCCCGTGCGGCTGCACAGCAACCGTGGACCTTCCTGACGTACATGTTCGTGCATCAGAGCCTGCTGCACCTGGCGGTCAACGCGCTGATGCTGGTGCTGTTCGGCCCCGCCGTCGAGCGCCGGATGGGTGGGGGCACGTTCTTGCGCTTCTACGTCCTCTGCGGCCTCGGCGGGCCGCTGGCGGCGTTCGGCCTGGCGCTCCTCACGCCCCACGTCGGACCGTTCGGCGGCGCTTCCGCCGCCGTCTTCGGGGTGGCGCTGGCGTTCGCCTTCGCCTGGCCCGAAGCGCGGGTGTTCGTCTTCCCACTGCCGTGGCCCGTCCCCGCCGGGCTCCTCGTGGGCTTCCTGGCCGTGCTCGGCCTCGTCCCGTTCCTGTTGGAGACGAGGGACGGCGTGGCCCACCTCGCGCACCTCGGTGGCTTCCTGCTGGGCTTCCTCTACCTGAAAGGCGGCGAGTTCGTCGAGCGGCGGGGCGCATTGCCCGAGGGGGTGGCGCCTGCGCAGCCCGTGCTCGTGGCCCATCACTCCGAGGCCGTCGGTGGAGAGCCGGCCGTGGAGCGGCCACCGGTCCATCCCACGCGGGACGACCCCGTCAGGGAGATGGACCGCGTGCTCGACAAGATCTCACGCGAGGGAATCACCAGCCTCACCGCTGCGGAGCGTCGGTTTTTGGACGATGTGAGCCGGCGGTTGCGCCAGGAATAGCGTGGCTCCACGCATCCGCGTGCGCCAGGGCGATCTCACGACCTTCGAAGGCGATGCTATCGTCAACGCCGCGAACGACCAGTTGGTGCTCGGCGTCGGCGTCGCGGGCGCGATCCGCCAAGCCGGCGGTCCCTCGATTCAACAAGCGTGTGACGAGCACGGACCCATCCGGGTGGGCGAGGCCGCCATCACCGGCGCCGGGAAGCTGGGGGTGCGTCACGTGATTCATGCCGCGGTGATGGGAAACGAGCCCACGACGCTGGCAGTCATCGGGCAGGCCACCACGGCCGCCCTCCGCCTCGCCGCCGAGCACGGTGATGCCCGCATCGCCATGCCGGTGCTCGGCTCCGGCGTCGGTCGCATTCCCGTGCGCGACGCCGCCGAGGCGATGCTCGACGCGATCCGCTCCTCGCCCGACGCGGATCACCTCGACGTAATCGTGCTCTTCGGCTATCGCGCCGACGATGCCGACGAGCTCGAGCGAATCCTCGAACCCTAGCGCACCCTTGTCACGTCCGAGCGCGCATCGCAGATTCGAGTCGCCGCGATGCTCGTCAACCTCGTCCCCGAGTTTCTCTCCGCGCTCGACGCGCGCGACCCCGTCGCCGCCTACCATCGCTATCTCGAAACGCACCGGCCGGTGCTCGGGGCCTATTGGCGGAACTACGTCCTGGACCTCGAGAGTCCGCATGCCGAAGAGGTCGTGCGCCGAACGGTCGCGGCTGACCGGCGCGATCTGCGGCGACTGCTGGCATCCGTCAACGTCGTCCAACTCGCCGAGGACACGCTCCGTACCTGCGAAGTGGCCCTCGAAGCGGACTGCCCGATAGACCTGTACGTCATGGTCGGCGTGGGCGCCGCCAACGCGGGCGAGCTGGTGGTTGGCGGGCGAGGCGTGGCGTTCGTCTGCTTGGAGCACTTCACCGGCCGACCGAATCCGGACACGCTCGGCCTCGGACTCGACCCTCGGCTCCTCACGGTGTGGATTGCCCACGAGGTCGCCCACGTCGTGCGCTACACGTCACCACGAAGCGAGAGCGAGTTGGGCCGGATCGTTGCCGAGGCCGGGGGGGTCTACGACTACTGGGAAAGCGGGAGCCGGGCGTCCCTCCGAGAGTTGCTCGTGAACGAGGGCCTCGCCGTCCTAGCAGCGCGGGAGATCGCGCCCGGGTTCGACCCGTGGGACTACCTCGGGTATTCGCGACGCCAGTACCGGCGGCTGCGGGAATTGGATGCGTTCCTGCGGCGGGCGATCACTGCCGAGTTGGATCAGCACGCGCTCGGTCTCCGACTCCGGTACCTCTCCGGGGGGATGTCGCCCGCGCAGCGGCTCGTGGGCGGGCGCGTGATTCCCGAGCGCGCCGGCTACTATGTCGGCTGGCGGCTCGCGGAGGCCGCCGTCGCCGAGCGGGGCCTGGCCGACGCCGTGCGCCTGTCCGCCGAGGCGGTCGTCACGCTCGACGAGAGCGCGTCGGGAGCGCAGACGGCGTGACCACCCGGAAACGCATCACCACGCCGGACGAACGCCGAACGCACCGCGAACTCCGGGAGGCCCTCGACGAGCTCGTGCAGCACGTTCGCGTGGTCCGGCGGACCCTGCCGTCCCTGCCACCGCACGAGCTCGAACACGCGCAAGAGCGCCTCGAGTGGCTGGCGGACGAGGTCTGGAGGCTCGCGCTCGGCGAGGACGACGCTCCGCCCTGAACCACCCGCCTACTTGCCCACGCAGAACGTCGCGAAGACACGATCCAGGACGTCGTCCGGCGTCACCAGGCCGATCACGCTTTCGAGCACGGTGACGGCCGTTCGCAGGTGAACGGCGGCGACGGCCCCTTCCACACCCTCCGCCCGCGCGGCCGCGAAGTGATCCAGCTCGTCCAGCGCCCGAGCAAGCGCGACGCGGTGTCGCTCACGCACCAGCACGGGACCGGGATCCGCCTGATCCACGAGCGATCCGAAGGCGAGGCTCGCCAGGCGGGTCCGTAGGCTCTGGAGCCCGGCGCCGGTGATCACGGAGACGACCAGATCGGCGCCGCCCACTTCCGGGACGAGATCACCTTTGGTGCGCACCAGCAGGGTCGGCGCGTCGGTACCGGCTCGGAACGCCTCCTCCGCGTGCGCGAGCGGCCGCCCAGCCTCGACGCACAGAATCACGACGTCCGCCGCCTCGAGGTAGCGCCGGCTCACCTCGATGCCGAGGCGCTCCAGGCGATCGCCGCTGTCCTGCAGCCCCGCCGTATCGACGAGCCGGAACGGGAAGCCGTCGCAGACGACGGGTGCCTCGATGGCATCACGTGTGGTTCCCGCAATCTCCGTGACGATCGCGCGATCCTGGCCAAGCAGGGCATTGAAGAGGGAGGACTTGCCGGCGTTCGGCGGCCCGGCGATGACGGCCAGCGCGCCGTGGTGCAGCCGCGCGCCATCGGCGGCCGTTTCCAGTAGCGATCCGATCGCGGCCCGGGCCTCGGCAAACGCAGCAGCGATCTGATCTGCGGACACCGGGCCGTCATCTTCCTCCGGGAAGTCGATGTCGTAGCTGACCAGGGCCTCGAGCCCGAGGATGCGATCCCGCAGGGCGCCAACGCGTTCGGACGTGCCGCGGTCCAGTTGAACCAGCGCCGCCCGGCGCTGGGCCGGGGCCGTGGCATCGATGAGGTCGCCGACGGCCTCGGCTTGGAGCAGGTCCAACTTGCCGTGCCGCACCGCGCGGCGCGTGAACTCCCCGGCGCTCGCGGGCCGCGCACCGGCCGCGCAGAGCGCCGCGAGGATCTCGGCGGGAGCGAGCAGGCCACCGTGACAGGTGAGCTCGACGAGGTCGTCGCCCGTGTACGAGGACGGGCCCGGGTAGACCGCGTAGAGCACGTCGTCGAGGATGTCGTGCGACCATGGATCGCGCGCCTGCGCGCGGCGCATGTGGCGTGGTTGCGACGTGGCGAACGGCGTGATCACCTGCGCGGCCACGTCGAAGGCGCCACGACCCGACAGGCGGATCAACGCCACCGCGGAGCGGCCGGCGGGGGTCGCCTGCGCGGCGATCACATCGAGCAGCATGTCCGGAAAGTGCCGCTCCGGCCGAGAACGAGAAAGGGCCCCGAAGCGGGGCCCCTGTTCACGCCAGTTCGCGGCAGCGCTACCCCTTGCCCCGTGTCGCGAGGCGGCGCGCCCGTTCCCGGGAGATCAACCACTGTTGCGGCAGGCTCGAGATGTTGCTCACCGCGTAGTACAGGTTGAGCCCCGACGAGAAGTTCAGGAACAGGAAGGTGAACATGCCCGGCATGATGTACATCATCATCTTCGTCTGCGGATTGGGCGGCATGTTCCGCTGACCGATCCACGACAGGAGGAACATCGAGGCGCCCATCACGATCGGGATGATGTAGTACGGGTCCGCGCGGGCCAGGTCGGGAAGCCACAGGAACGAGACGCCCCGGAACTCGATCGTGTTGGCGAACACGAAGAACAGCGCGAACAGCACGGGCATCGGAATGAGCATCGGGAGACATCCGCCGAGCGGATTCACGCCGTGCTCCTTGTACAGCTTCAGCATTTCCTGCTGGAGCTTCTGCGGTTCGCTCTTGTACCGCTCCTGGATGTCCTTCAGCTCAGGCTGGATGGCCTGCATGGCGGTCGACGACCGCATGGCTTTCTGGTTGAGCGGCCAGAGGAGCAGGCGAACCAGAATGCCGAACAGGATCAGGACCCAGCCATAGCCGATGCTCAACCGCTCGTGCATCCAGAACAGCACCGGCAGGATGGCGTAGTCCACGACCGGGCGAATGATCGGTCGCATGATCCAGCCGTAGGGGTTCACGTCATCGAAATCGTGTCCGATGCGCTTGAGCCGGCGGTTGTCCTGCGGGCCGACGAATGCACTGAGATGGAACCGCCCATCCGCCACCGGGAGCGAGGCCGTCACGTCCACAGCCGATTCGAACTTGCCGGGTTTCGGCCCGCCAAGGGCCACCGCGCCCCCGAACTGCGGGCTCGACTCCTCGATGGCGAGCACCGCCTGAACAAAATACTTGGATTTGATCGCCACCCACTCGAACGGGCCGGTGAGCTCCCGCCGTTCTCCCGGGTCCAGCGAACGGAAGTTGAGACGCTCGGTGCGCCGGGCCTTGGTCACCACGCCGTAGGACCGGATATCCGTTACCGTATCGGCGTCGATCGAACGGAGGCGCGGGCCGAGTCCAACCGTGAGCACGCCCTCGAGACCCCCAATGACCTCGCCTTCGATGTCGAATCGGTAGGTGTCGGGTTGGAATCGATACCGCAGCTCCACGTCCCGGCTTCCCACCCGTCCGCGCAACTGGAGCGTGCCTCCGTCGGGCCCGACGTGCACCGTGTCCGCATCGGGTGCGAAGGCAAAATCACCGAGCTGCACGGTATCGGCCCCGACGACGTATCCCAGCGCTAGGAACCGACTCTCGGGCGGGATCAGCTGCGCGGGCCCGCTGTCGGCGGGCGCGAAGGAGCGAAAGTCCCGCAAGGTTGCCCGCGCGAGCCGGCCACCCCGCGTCGAGAACTCGTAGCGATACAGCGGCGACTCCACGACCACCATGCGCTCCGGGAGGCTGTCACTCACGCGGTCCTCCGGCCTCCGCGCCACTGGTGGTTCCACCGGTGCCGGACCGAGCGTCGGCGGAGCTTCCACGGCGGAACCGACACTCGTGCCCGTATCCACCACCCCCAGCGAGTCGGGCCCCTCCGCTTGGGGTGGCTGCGGCGTGGGAGGCCAGAGGAGCGACGGTACGAAGACCACGAGTACCATCAACGCAATAGCGAGCAGGAGGCGACGGTCCATCAACGCCTCACGGAACCGGGTCGTAACCGTGGCCGCCGAACGGATGGCAGCGGGCCACGCGCCGTACCCCGAGCCACGCGCCCCGAAGCACGCCGTAGCGTCGCACGGCCTCGAGGGTGTAGCTGGAGCAGGATGGGGTGAAACGGCACGGCGAGGGGAACGGGGACGCCGCGACCTGGTAGGCGCGGATGAGCCCAGCCGCCAGACGACGAGGCCACAATCCTACGAGAGCAGGTGCGTCCATTGCTCTAAATCGCTCGTCAACTCGGCGTCACGCGCGCCATACGCCGCCGGACGCGCGCGAATGAGCAGGTCGATCGCCGATAGTTCGGGCAGCATTTGTCGGCGGGCGTGCTCCCGGAGGCGGCGGCGTAGCCGATTGCGTGCCACCGCCGTGTGACCGAATCGAGGGGTAACCACACCGAGTCGCGGGTGACCACGGTCGTTGGCACGCCAGAGGATCTCGAGGCGGGGGGAACGTCGACGGGTGCCGCCGGACACCACTGCCTGAAGGTCGGCCGCGCGCGTGAGACGCCAGTGCCGAGGGAGGCCCTCGGCCGTCAGGCGACTCCGTGCTTGGACGGAATCTTGACGGTCAACTGCCGCCGGCCCTTCTTGCGCCGCCGGCTAAGCACCGCTCGCCCCCATCGCGTCTTCATGCGGGCGCGGAAGCCATGTTTGCGAATGCGCCGCTTGTTCCGCGGCTGGTACGTCGGCTGCATCGATCAACCCTCAAGTGAGCCGGAAAACGTACCCGGACAAGCAATTGCGGTCAAGGTTGACTTTTCCACATTGGCGACGTAACATCGGCTGCCCTTCGAACCTCCTACCGGTTTTCGCTACGCTGCAGATGGACATTTCGGCAAAAGAAGCGTGGTCGCGCTTGCTGGGCGAAGCGCGCCGCGAGTTTCCGGATGCGACCGTGCGCACCTGGCTCGAGCCCGCGCGCGCCATCTCGTTAGAGGGTGGGAAGTTGACCGTGGCGGCCCCCGACCAATTCGCGGTCGAGTGGAACGTTTCTAAACACGCCACACCGCTCTCTCGCATGGCCGCAGGCCTGTTCGGTGAGCCGCTCGAGGTCGTCTTCCGCGTCCAGGAAGAGCGCGCCGCACGTCCGCAGATGGACTTCTTCGTGCCGGTTGCCCCCACAGCACCGGAACACCTCCTAGCCCGTCGTGCCACGCCGCTCAACGAGCGGTATCTCTTCGAGACCTTCGTCATCGGGAAATCCAACGAGCTCGCCGCGGCCGCCGCGCACGCGGTGGCCGAGGCGCCCGGGAAGACCTACAACCCGCTCTTCATCTACGGCGCGACGGGGCTTGGTAAGACACACCTGATGCAGGCGATTGCCCACGCCTTCCTCGCTCGTCAGCCCAGCACGCATGTCGCCTACATGGGGGCCGAGCAGTTCATCAACGAGGTAATCGAGGGCATTCACGGCCGCAACATGCCTGACTTCCGAAAGCACTATCGCAGTGAAGTGGACATGTTCCTCGTGGATGACGTGCACTTCCTGGAAGGCAAGGAAATGA
>CAYWNR010000035.1:0-14848 GCA_964459705.1 uncultured Gemmatimonadaceae bacterium
ATGATCGGCCCGTTCCGCGGTGGGCGCACGGTGGCGGCGGTCGGCATTCCCGATCAACCGAACGTGTTCTACATCGGCGTCAACAACGGTGGCGTGTGGAAGACGACGGACTACGGCACGGTGTGGACGCCCATCTTCGACGACCAACCCACCGGCTCGATCGGGGCCATCGCTATCGCGCCGTCCGAGCCCAACGTGATCTACGTCGGGAGCGGCGAAGGTCTCCAGCGACCGGACCTCTCGACCGGCGACGGGATCTACAAATCGACCGACGGCGGAGACACCTGGACGCATCTCGGACTCCGCGACGGGCAACAGGTCGCGCAGATCATCGTCGACCCGAACGATCCCAACCGGCTGTTCGTCGCCGTGCTCGGCCACCCGTACGGCCCCAATCCGGAGCGGGGCATCTACCGGTCGACCGACGGCGGCCGGACCTTCGATCGCGTGCTCTCCAAGGACGACGACACCGGCGGCATGGACGTCGCCTTCGACCCAGCCGATCCGCAGACCGTATACGCGGTGCTCTGGGCAGCCCGCCAGGCGCCGTGGGAAATCGGCAGCTCCTGGACGCAGTCCGCGCGCAACGGCCTGTTCAAGTCCACCGATGGGGGTAGCAGTTGGCGTCCGCTGGGCACCGGCCTGCCGACCGCGAAGGACGGACTCGGCCGTATCGGGATCGGCACGTCGCCCAGCTTGCCGACGCGTCTCTACGCCGTGGTCGGCGCGGAAACCGGCAGCGGCGTCTACCGCTCCGACGACGCGGGTGAGCACTGGTACTTGGTGAACACCGACTTCCGCCTGTGGGGCCGAGACGGTGACTTCAACGAGGTGCGGGTCGATCCCACGAACGCGAACGTGGTCTACGTGGCGAACGTCGTGACCTGGAAGTCCACCGACGGGGGGCAGACCTTCACGGGCTGGCGCGGCGCCCCGGGCGGCGATGACTACCACCGACTGTGGATCAACCCGAAGAACCCTGACATCATCCTGAACGCCGCGGACCAGGGCGCCGTGATCACGGTCAACGGCGGGAAGACGTGGAGCACGTGGTACAACCAGCCGACCGCGCAGTTCTACCACGTCAGCACCGACAACGCGTTCCCGTATCGCGTCTGCGGCGGGCAGCAGGAATCCGGCTCCGCCTGCGTCGCGAGCCGAGGGAACGACGGCGAGATCACGTTCCGCGATTGGCACCCGGTGGGCGTCGAGGAGTACGGCTACGTCGCTCCCGACCCGCTCGACCCGAATTTCGTGTACGGCGGGAAGGTCACGCGGTACGACCGGCGCACGGGACAGGTGCAGGACGTGAGCCCGCGTCCGCTCCGCGGCGACGACTTTCGCGTCGTCCGGACCGAGCCGCTGCTGTTTTCCCCCATCAATCCGCGCGTGCTCTATTTCGCGTCGAACCACGTGTGGAAGACCGCGGACGGCGGGCGCAACTGGACGATGATCAGCCCCGATCTCACGCGCGCGTCGTACACCGTGCCAGCGAACCTCGGCAGCTTCACCTCGCTCGATCCCGAACACGGCGCCCATCGGGGCGTCATCTACACGCTCGCGCCGTCGCCGCTCGACTCGAATCTCCTCTGGGCGGGAACCGACGATGGCCTGATCCAGGTGACGCGGGACGGCGGTGCCACGTGGACGGATGTGACGCCCGCCGCGCTCCGCGACCGCCCGTGGGCCAAGGTCTCGCTGATGGATGCCTCTCATTTCGATCCGCGCACGGCGTACGCGGCCATCAACACGTTCCGCCTCGACGATCTGCGGCCGCACATCTTCCGGACGCGTGACGGAGGGATGACGTGGCAGGAGATTGTGGCCGGGCTGCCGAATGGCGCCATCGTCAACGCGGTGCGCGAGGATCCGGCACGCAAGGGCCTCCTGTTCTGCGGGACCGACTTGGCGGTGTACGTCTCCTTCGACGACGGCGACCACTGGCAATCGCTGCGGCTCAACATGCCCGCGACCTCCATCCGCGATCTCGTGATCAAGGACGACGATCTCGTCATCGGCACGCACGGCCGTTCCTTCTGGATCCTGGACGACATTACCCCCATCCGTCAGGCCACCACCGACGTCTGGAGCGCGGACGCCCTGTTCCGGCCCGCCCCGGCGTATCGCGTGCGCTGGAACATGAACACCGACACGCCGCTCCCGCCCGACGAGCCCACGGCGGAGAACCCGCCGGACGGGGCAATCCTGGACTACTATCTCGGGCCGGCGGCGTCCGGCACGGTGACGCTCGAGATTCTCGCTGCAGGCGGCGCGCTCGTGCGCCGGTACGCGAGCACGGATCCACCCGAGGCACCGCTCACCGGACAACAAGTCCCCGACTATTGGCCGCGCCCGCCGCAGCCCCTGTCGGCCGCGCCGGGACTGCACCGCTTCGTGTGGGATCTCCGGTATCCGCGACCGGCCGGCGTGCGCCTGGGCTATCCCATTGCGGCCATCGCCCACAACACGCCCGTCGAGCCACGCGGCGTGTGGGTGATGCCGGGAGACTACACGGTGCGCCTGACGGTGAACGGCAACGTCTCCACGGCGCCACTGACCGTGCGCATGGATCCCCGGGTGAAGACCTCCACGGCGGACCTGCGGCAGCAGTTCGAGGTCGCGACGCGAATTGCCGAGGGACTGAACCGCGCCTCCGCGGCCCGCGACTCCGTTCGATCCACTCGCCAGCGCATTGCGGACGCGCGCCCGCGCGCCGCACGGCAGCTGGCAACCCTGCTCGCTGCCCTGGACGGGCAGCTGGCCACGCTCGACCGCAATCTCGGCGGGAACAATTTCACCCAGGTTATCAGCGCCCTGGCGTCACTCTACGGCGACGTCCAGAGCGCGGATGTCGCTCCCACCGCGGTCCAGCTCGCCGCCGCGAATGACCAGCTCAGCGCGCTGGACACGCTACTCACCGCCTGGACAACCGCACGGCGCGAGGTGACGCGGTTGCTCAGGCAGTAGCGGGTGGGAGTCGGGTGACAGGAGACAGGATAGACGGCGAGACGGCAAGACGGCCAGCGGTTCCCAGTACCCAGGCGAACGGTGGCCTCCGTGCGCGGACGCGGGTCCCCGTGGGGAGGCCACCTTCCTCCTGCCACTCGCCGTCCGCTAGGCGTCTGGCCGCCTTGCCGTCTGACCTCAGACCCTTCACCCTTATCCCCGCTCCTACTAACACTTTACCGGTCCCGGCTGTCGACTCTATGGAACGATGATCGAGACCCGGCAGTTGGTCGAGCGGGCGCGCCGCGGAGATGCCGGGGCGTTCGAGCGCTTGGTGCGCGCGTTCTATCGCGCCGCCTACGCCGCCGCGCTCGCCCGTACGGGGAACCCGATGGACGCCGAGGACGTCGTGCAGGAAAGCTTCGTGAAGGCGCTCGAGCGGTTGGACGAATGCGACCCCGATCGGTTCGGCGCGTGGCTGCTCACGATCGTCCGCAATCGGGCGCACAACATGCGCGAGCACGAGCGGGTGCGGGCCGGCGATCCGCTCGAGACCATGGCGGCCGCGGGCCCGGACCGAACGGATCGCGCGGTCGAGCAGCACGAGCTGGGCGCCGCGCTCACGAAGGCGTTGGCCACGCTACCCGATGTGCAGCGCGAGATCGTGCTGTTGCACGATCTCGAGGGGTGGAAGCACCGCGAGATCGCCAAGTCCCTCGGGATATCCGAAGTGATGGCCCGCCAGCATCTGTTCCAGGCGCGTCGCACGTTGCGGGTCGCCCTGGGCGGACCAGAGATGAAGGAGTACTTGCATGGATGACGACCGGGTGGATCTGCGCCCCCTGGACCCGACGCGCGACGCGGATCGCTTCGCGCGAACGGTGGGGCGAATCATGGCAGGCGCCGCGCCGGGGCTCGTTCGCCGCCGGGCCCGAGTGACGCCTATCGGCACCGTCGTGCGCTGGTGGCGGCCGACCCTCGCGCTCGCTGCCGCGCTCACGCTTGCCGCGGTCGGCGTGCTCGTGGAGGTCCAGGACACCGCCGTGGCGACGGAGCCGCAAACCGCCGGCGTCGCCGAGGCGCTCGGCATTCCCACCGCGATGTCGCCCTGGCTCACCTCCGAGGGGCCGCCGACCGCGGCGCAGGTGTTCCAGGCGCTTCAGGAGGCCCAATGAAGGGCGGAATCGAGTCTCTCGGTCGGGTGCGCGTTCAGGGCGTCGCCCTGCTCCTCCTCGCGTTTGTCGCCGGCGTGCTGGGTGGCATGGCGGCCGAACGGATTCGCGCCACCCACTTCGCGAGCCAGCCGCCACCGTCCATGGCGTTGGGGCCCGGACGGGATGCCCTCCCCGCGGGCCTCAACCGGCTGGACCTGAGCGCGGACCAACAGGAACGGATTCGCACCATCCTCGCGGCGCGGCAGCCCATCACGGACTCCCTGGTGCGGACGACCATGCCCCGGCTGATGGCAATTCACGACTCCGTCCGCGCTGAGATTCGGGCCGTGCTGACCCCCGAGCAGCGGCAGCGCTTCGACGAGTTCGAGCGGCGCGGATTCCGCCGCGGCGGTGCTGGACGGGGTGGCCCGGGAGGACCGCGGGAGGGGGGGCCGCCGAGGCCGTTTTAAACGAAGGCGGTTAACTTGACACCCCCGCTGCTGCCATTTGATTCTGTAGCACGTGCGCCCGCATCCGCACGAGTTCTCATGCAACGCGACCAGCGCGGGCCTGACGGCGAAGCCGGACTGACCGCCTAACCGCCTGACCGCCTAACCGCCTAACCGCCCGGAGTCCCCAATGGCGTTTGACGCCGAGTGTCCCGAGTGCGGCGCGTCAGTAACCCTGGCGGACGATGTCATGGCTGGAGAGATCGTCCAGTGCGCCGAATGCGGCCAGGAGTTGGAGGTGGTCGAGGGCGACCCCTGGACCCTCGTCAAGGCGCCGGAGGAGGAGGAAGACTGGGGTGAGTAAGCCCCGCATCGGCATCCTCCTCTCGCGTGTGCGGGTCGAAGAGAAGCTCCTGATCCAGGCGTTTCAGCGGCTGGGCGTGACAGCCGAGGTGTTCGACGACCGCCAGGTCGTGTTCGAGTTGGGCAATCCACCCGCCCTGCCGGTGGACGTCGTGGTCGAACGCTGCATCAATCACTCCCGTGCGCTCTACGCGCTCCGCATCCTGGGCGACGCCGGCGTCCCCTGCGTGAACGACTACGAGGTCGCGCTGGTCTGCGGCAACAAGTTGGAGACGACGTCGGTGCTCCGTGCCCGGGGCGTGCCGACACCGCGCTGCCTGATCGCGTTTACGCCCGCGTCGGCGCTCGAGGCGATTGATCGGTTGGGCTATCCCGTCGTGCTCAAGCCGGCGGTAGGCTCGTGGGGCCGCCTCGTTGCCAAGGTGAACGACCGCGAGAGCGCGGAGACCCTGCTCGAGCACAAGGAAGTGCTCGGCAGCTATCACCACTCGATCTTCTACATCCAGGAGTACATCCAGAAGCCCGGCCGGGACATTCGCTCCTTCGTGCTCGGCGACCGCACCGTGGCCGCCATCTACCGCTACGGGGACCACTGGATCACCAACACCGCGCGGGGTGCGCGGGCGGAGAACTGTCCGGTGACCGATGAGATCGACCGCCTGTCCCGCACAGCCGCCCGCGCCGTGGGTGGTGGCGTGCTCGCGATCGATCTCCTGGAGCGGCCGGACGGCGAGCTGCTGGTGAACGAAGTGAACTACACCATGGAGTTCCGGAACAGCGTGCCCGCCACCGGCATCCCGATTCCCGACCTGGTCGCGGAGTACGTTCTCGATGTTGCGCGCACGGGTCTCCCCGCCCAGCGCGCCGTCGCGTCGTGACCGAACGCGTCACCGTTACCATCGTTGGGGGAAGCGGGTACGTCGGCGGGGAGCTGCTCCGTCTGCTCGTGTCCCATCCCCACGTCACCGTGCGACAGGTGACGTCGCGAAGCCAGGCCGGGAAGTTCGTACACGGCGCACACCCCAATCTGCGGACCGTCACCGACCTCCGGTTCACCTCCCTCGATGAGGTCGAGCGCGCGGATGTCCTGTTCCTCGCGCAGGCGCATGGGGAGGCGGCCACCCGCATCGATCACTGGGCGGACTTGGCCGGGCGAATCGTGGACACGTCGGCCGATTTCCGGCTGCGCAGTCCCGAGGCGTACGAGACGTGGTACGGCGCTCCACACCCCGCACCAGCGTGGCTGGACAAGTTCGTCTACGGACTCCCCGAGCGCGGGCGTGACGCCATCCGCCAATCGCGCTACGTGTCGGGTGTGGGCTGCAACGCCACGGTCGCCATTCTCGCGCTCGCGCCGCTCGCCGATGCGGGGCTGCTCGAGCGCGTCGTGGCCGATGTGAAGGTCGGCTCGTCGGAGAGCGGTGCCGTCCCGACCGCGGCGTCCCATCACCCGGAGCGGAGCGGCACCGTCCGCTCGTTCATGCCGACGGGTCATCGGCATCAAGCCGAGATCCTCCAGGAGCTGGGCGACCTCGATGTCGCATTTTCCGTGACCGGTGTAGAGCTGGTGCGGGGCGCGCTGATCACCGCCCACTGCACGCTCACGGAATCCGTCGCGGAGCGGGATCTCTGGAGTCTCTATCGTAAGGCCTATGCCAATGAGCCGTTCGTGCGCCTCGTCTCCGCGAAAAGCGGCATCCACCGTTACCCCGATCCCAAGCTGCTGGCGGGCACCAACTGGTGTGATGTGGGCTTCGCCGTCGACGAACGCTCCGGCGGCCGCCGACTGGTCGTGATCGCGGCCATCGATAATCTGATGAAGGGCGCCGCCGGCTCCGCCGTCCAATCCATGAATCTCATGTGTCGTTTCGATGAAACCGCGGGGCTGACGTTCCCCGGCCTGCATCCAATATGAGAATGGCCGCTCAGAAGTCGCGCGGTGGGTCCCGGAGAACGCATCAGTGAGCGGTGCCCGGAGTACCGGCCGCCCGTACTCGCGAACTGCAGCGGACGGAGGGACCCATCGCACGGCTTCCGCCGTCGGTTCCTAGTCTCGTGCCCGACGCGTCCCTGGTCGTCGTGAAGGTTGGCGGCGGCGCCGATATTGACCTCGGCGCGGTCACCGCGGACATCGCCACCTTCTGGAGGGAAGGACACCGGCTCATCCTGGTGCACGGTGGCGCCGCGACGCTCAACGACGTGGCCACCCGTCTCGGACACCCGCCGGAGTTCCTGACCTCCCCGAGCGGCCACGTCTCGCGTCGCACCGACCGCCGTACGCTCGAGATTTTCGAGATGGTCTACTGTGGCCAGGTGAACAAGGGCATTGTAGAGCGGCTCCAACGTCATGGCGTCAACGCGGTCGGACTCTCCGGGCTCGACGGGCGCATCTGGGAGGGACCGCGGAAGGACACGATCCGCGCGGTGAAGGATGGAAGACAGGTGGTCGTCCGCGACGACTACACCGGGAAGGTCGAGCGCGTCAACGTCACGCTGCTGCGCTCTTTGCTCGATGCCGGTCTCCTGCCGGTGCTCACGCCACCCGCGGCGAGCTACGACGGCACGGCCATCAACGTGGATGGCGATCGCGCGGCCGCGCAAACCGCGCTCGCGCTTGGCGCCGAGACGCTCGTCATCCTCTCGAACGTGCCCGGCCTGCTGGAGCGCTTTCCGGACGAGGCGTCACTCATCCGGCGCATCCCGGCCGCGGAGGTCGCCCGGTTCATGGCCGTCGCGGAAGAGCGCATGAAGAAGAAGGTGTTGGGCGCGCAGGAAGCGCTCGAAGGCGGCGTGCTCCGCGTCATCTTCGCCGACGCCCGCGTGCCGCAACCGGTGCGGCAGGCGTTGGCCGGCAAAGGAACCGTGATCGGTGACTGAGCCGCGCGACACACCATTCGATCCCGCCGCCATCGAGGATCGCCACGGCTCCGGTGGCGTGAGGCGCCGGCCGGTCACGATCGTGCGTGCCGAAGGCTCCCGGCTGTTCGACGCACACGGTAAGCGCTACGTGGACTGCGCCGCGGCCCACGGCTGGGCGGCGCTGGGGCACGGACATCCTACCGTCACGGACGCGATCCGCGCCCAGGCGGGCACCCTCGTCATGCACACCGAGAGCGCGCCGAACGACACGCGCGCCCGTTGGTTCGCGGCGCTCGTTAATTTCCTGCGCGCGGACTTCCCCCCCAACGACCAGGGCGTGCTGTCGCGCATTCAGCCCGCCAACTCCGGCGCCGAGGCCGTCGAGGCGGCACTCAAGTTCGCGCGCTATCACACCGGCCGCGTCGAATTCGTTTCCTTCGCGCGGGGATTCCACGGGCGTACGTTCGGCGCGCTGAGCGCCACCGCGTCGGGGGCGCGACGCGAGACCTTTGCGCCGCTCGTCCCCGGATTCGTGCACGTCCCCTTCGACGATCTTGCGGCCGTCGAACGCGCGGTCGGCGACCGGACGGCCGGCGTCGTCGTCGAGATCATCCAGGGCGAAGGCGGCGTGCACGAAGGATCGACCCCATTCCTTCAGGGCCTGCAACGGTGTTGCCGCGAGCGCGGGGCCCTGCTCATCGTGGACGAGATCCAAACCGGCTTCTGCCGCACCGGCCGACGGTTCGCGTCCGCGTGGCACGAGGTTGCGCCCGATGTGATCGTGCTTGGCAAGGCCTTGGGCGGTGGCATCCCCATGGGTGCCGCCGTCTGGCGCGACGGCCTCGGCACGTTCGAGTCGGGTTTCCACGGCAGCACGTTCGCCGGCGCACCGCTCGCCTGCGCCGCGAGTCTCGCGACGATGGACGTGCTCCAACGCGAGCGCCTCGCCGATCGCGCCGCGCGCCTCGGGACCGCGCTCCTGGCGGACCTCCGTGCGCTCGAGGCGCCAATCATCCGGGCGGTGCGAGGGCGCGGGCTCATGATCGGCATCGAGCTCAAGCAGAAGGTCGGCCCGATCCTGGCCCAGCTCATGGACCGCGGCGTGTGGGCGCTGCCGGCCGGCCTGAACGTGCTCCGGCTCCTGCCACCGCTCACGATTCCCGAGGACGATCTGGCCTTCGCGCTCACGGCTATTCGGGAGACCCTCGCTCAGTGAGTGATCGCCCGGCCATCGACCGTGACGCCGCCATCGAGCTGCTGACCTCGCTCGTTGCCATCCCGAGCCCGCCAAAGCACGAGTCGCTGGCCGTCGGGCACCTCGTGCGGTGGATGAGACAGCGCGGATTCGCCGCCGCGCCCGATGCCGCCGGTAACGCCGTCGGTACGCGCGGCGAGGGCCGGAGCGAGATCCTCTTGCTCGGCCACATCGACACGTTTCCCGGCACCGTGCCGCTCCGGCACGACGACGATCGCCTCTCTGGACGCGGCACCGTGGACGCGAAAGGACCGCTGTGCGCGTTCGCGGTCGCCGGCGCCGCCGTCACCGTGCCGGCCGGATGGCGCGTCACCATCGTGGGTGCGGTGGAGGAGGAATCGTGGACCAGCCGCGGCGCCCGGCACCTGGTGGATACCTGGGGTGCGCGCCCCGCCCCGGTGGCGGTCATCGTGGGAGAGCCAAGCCGCTGGGATCGCGTCACCCTCGGCTATCGCGGCTCCGTCGAGCTGCGGCTGACGCTGCGCATACCGTTCGCGCATTCCGCGGGGCGCGAGCGTTTGCCGGCCGAGCGCGCCGTGGACCTCTGGCACGCGGTCGAGCACTTCTGCGATGAGCGCAATCGCGACCGCCCGGAGCGGGAGTTCGACCGCTACTCCGCCACGCTGCGCTCGATCCGAACACGCGACGACGGCGCCTTCGGTATCGCGACGCTGAGCGTCGGGCTCCGCCTACCCCTAGGCGGGCGTCTGTCAGCGCTCCGCAAAGACCTCGCTGCTCGGCTCGACAGCACCGTGTCGGAGTGGCAAGCCGAGAGATCGAGCCTCTCGTGCCGGTTCCGCGGCGGGCAGGAAGCGTTCAAGGCCGAGAAGACGACCCCGCTCGTCGCCGCGTTCCTCAGATCCATTCGCGCCGAAGGCGGTGAGCCGAGCTTTGTGTTGAAGACGGGCACCGCCGACCTCACCATCGTGGGCCCCGCGTGGCCCGATGCGATGATGGCGGTGTATGGCCCCGGTGATTCCGCGCTCGATCACACACCCGACGAGCACATCCACCTTGGCGAGTACGTCCGCGCCGCCCGCGTGGTCGCGCGGGTGTTGGAAGCACTCATGGCGAGATGAAGAGAGCCGGGGACCCGTCGCGGGGTGGGCGCGGGGTGGGTCCCGCAGTACACGTCAGTGAGCGGGTGCCCGAGTTACCAACTCCCCCTATTCGCGAACTGCAGCGGACGGAGGGACCCACCCCGCGACGGATCCCGCACACCTGACGCGTTGCGCATGCGAAATCAGACCCGGCCCGGCATCCGAAGCGGAGGCAGCGCCGCCTCGATATTCTCCCGCTCCGGCTCCAGCCAGGGCGGCAGCACGAGTCGCTCCCCCAGGTGCGTCGCGTCTTCGTCCACGGCAAACCCAGGTCCATCGGTGGCCAGCTCGAACAGCACGCCGCCCGGTTCCAGGAAGTACACGGACCGGAACCAGAAGCGATCGATCACCGGCGTGGGTCGGAGTCGCGCGGCCTCCACCCGCGCGCGCACGCGACGCTGGGTCTCTTCATCGGCGACGCGGTACGCAACGTGATGCACCGAGCCGCGGCCCATGCGCCCGGGCGGCGCATCGGGAGCCTCCCGCACGTCCACCCAACGGCCGGATCCCCCACCTGGTGGCCCGAATCGCTGCCACTCTCCGTCGTCGCCGAGCGGCGCGAAGCCGAGAACCTCCTGAAGGACCACGGACGTGGGCGCGAGCACGTGTTCCCACAGCCGCACCGCGTGGATCCGGCGAATCTGCGATGCCTCGGGAACCGGACTCTGGTCCCACGGCGTGAACTCGTGGTCGTCACTCGTCTCCACGAGTGACAGCGACAGCCCGTGCGGATCGGCGAACGGCAGCACGCGCTCGCCAAACCGCTCCTCCCCCGTCCCAAGTTGCGCGCCGGCGGCGCCAAGGCGCTCCTCCCACAAGCCCAGCGTCCCCACCGGAACGGCGAAGGCGACCTCGGTCGTGATCCCTGCGCCCACCGTTCCCGGAGGGAGATGCGGCCAGGGAAAGAACGTGAGGTCGCTTCCCGGATGCCCCGCCCCGTCCGCGTAGAACAAGTGGTACGTCGCGGGGTCATCCTGGTTCACGCTCCGCTTCACCAACCGCAACCCCAGGAGCCCGTTGTAGAAGTCCACGTTCTCCTGCGGGTTACCGGCTATCGCGGTCACATGATGGATGCCGACTGATTGCAGATTGCTGATTGGAGATTGCAAATTGTCGATCGCCGTTTGCCGATTGCCGATTGCCGACCTACTGAATGCGGAGCAGACAACAGATTACCGAGTGCAGCGTAGAATCCGGAAGGGGCCGCTGCGACCATCCCGCTTATCCTGCTTATCCTGCTTATCCTGCTTATCCCGCCAGTGGAACGGACCGAACCTAGCGGTGTTGCAACAACTCCGGATCCAGATTCAGCCGCCGCAACAGCGCACTGAACCGCGGCTTCGCCCGCAACGGATCGAAGAGCGGTGAGGCCATGGACTCGCTGGAGAAGAACGGGTCGCGCACGTCGGCGGCGGTGTCGAGCCAGGTCAGCGCGGCGTCGAGGTCGTTAAGCCCGAGGTAGACCCGCGCGATCGCGGCGGCGTTTCCACCTTGCGGGTGTGTCGAGTCGATGCGAGCGAGGACCGCCTGCGCGGCGTCGCGTTTCCCGGCCGCACCGTACGCGTAACCGAGGAGCCCGAGGATGATGGGTGGAGGGCCTTTCCCCCGCGCCACGGGTTCCAGCAGGGAGATCGCGCCGTTCGGGTCCCGCGCATAGAGGTGGACGGCGGCGAGGAGAAACCGGGCGGCATCGAGCGAGGGATCGAGCGCCACGGCGCGCTCCCCGAGCCGCATGGCCGCTTCGGTCTCTCCCGCGGTGGCCCGGGCGACCGCGTCCGACGCCAGGATGATCGGCGACAGCGAATCCAGCGACGCCGCCCGCCCGAGCGCCGCGACGGCCTCGCCCACGCGGCCCCGGACGAGCAGGTTCTCGCCGAGCCATTGATGGGCGGTCGCGTAGTCGGGCTCCAGCGCGATGGCGTGCCGGAAATCCGCTTCCGCCTCACGCCACCGCCACGCGGAGTTGAGCAGGCTCCCCCGCGACGCGTAGACCGCCGCGCGCGTCGTGTCCAGGGCGACCGCCCGATCCGCGGCCGCGAGCGCCAGGGGAAGGACCGAGTCCACCGACGCTCCGCCGTAGAGCGGCAGGACGCCGTACGCGGCGGCCAGGCCGGCCCAGGCGTCTGCGTAATTCGAGTCGCGTCGGATCGCATCCTGGAACCGCGCGATCGCGCGGCGCAGGCCCTCGGCGCCGCGTCGCTCGAAGAAGAACCGGCCCCGGAGGTACTGGTCGTACGCCTCGAGATCGTTCGTGCCGTGACGGGCCATGCGAGGCGCGAGCTCCCCGCCGAAGCGCTCCCGGATGGCGGCGACGATGGCCGCCGACAAGCTGTCCTGCACCGCGAACACGTCGGCCACCGCGCGCTCGAACGTGCGGGACCAGAGCGTGAGCCCATCGGCCGTGCTCACGAGTCGCGCGCTCACCCGCAGGCGCTCTCCATCCCGCCGTACGGTGCCCTCGAGCAGCGTCGCGACGCCCAGCGCGCGCCCGAGTTCTTCCGGATCCCGCGTGCGATCCGCCTGCGCGAGGCCCGCCGTGCGCGACGCGACGCGGAGGCCCGGCACGTCCGCCAGCGCGCTCGTGAGCTGCTCCGTCATCCCTTCCGCGAAGTAGAGGTTCGCTGTATCCGCGCCAACGGTCGCGAACGGCAGCACCGCGATGGAGCGCTCGTGGGCCGCGGGTGCCACGGGTGGCGGCCTCCGGAGCATGGCCACGCTCCCGACCGCTATCACCACGGCCACTCCCCCCACCCCCGCGATCATCTTCCATCGCCGGCTCCGCGCGGCGGGAACCGCCAGCTGCGCGGCGGTACTCACGGGACCGCTCGTGACCGATGGAGTCTCGAGCGCGGCGACGATCTCGGCGGCCGTCTGCGGCCGCTGGTCGGGGTCTTTCTCCAGGCAGCGCATCACGAGGTTCACCAGCGCCGCCGGTGCGGTCGGGCGGCGTGCGGCGAGGGGTGGCGGCGCTTCGGCAATCTGCGCCGCGAGGAGCTGCGGCAGGGAGCGCCCCGCGAATGGCACGCTGCCGGCCAGCAGCTCGTACGCCATGACCCCGAACGCATAGATGTCCGCCCGGTGGTCCACCCCGTCACCGCCCGCCGCCTGCTCGGGCGCCATGTAGTCGGGCGTGCCGAGCGAGGTGCCGACGCGGGTGAGCGCGCCGGTGGCCGACGGCGCGGTCGTGGACCGCGCGTCGCTCAGCGCCTTGGCCACGCCGAAATCCGTCAGTACCGCCGAGCCATGCGCGAGCAGCACGTTGTCGGGCTTTACGTCCCGGTGAACGATGCCGCGCTCGTGCGCGAAGGCGAGCGCGCGGGCGACATCGCGCAGGATCGGCACCAGCTCCCCGACCGGGAGCGGCCCGCGACGGACGAGCCGCTGCCGCAGCGACTCACCATCGACGAACGGCATGATGAAGTACGGCATGCCGTCCACGTCGCCGGCGGAAAGCACGGAAACGATGTGCGGGTGCTGCAGCGACGCCGAGACCGCGATCTCCCGTTTGAACCGTTCCGCGGAGAGCTCGGCCGCCAGGTCGGCGGGCAGGACCTTCACCACGACGCGGCGATCGAGAACCCGATCGCGCGCCAGGAACACGCGCGACATGCCGCCCCCGCCAAGCTCGCGCTCGACGGTGTACGCGCCTGCCAGGGTTTGTTGCAGCGCCTGCCGGACGTCCATCCTCGCCGCACTCGTCGTTGAACGGTTGCCTCAAGTATAGACGCCGGGCACCAACGGAGGGTTTCGCCGCAGTCCGAGCAGACCACACAATGGGGGCCGCCGATGCCATTCTGACGGCGCGATGAGCGGAAAAAGCGGGATCGAGACCGCCGCGACCGCCGGGTCCGTCAGGTGGTGATGTACGCGATCGTCGCGCGGAACAGCGTGCTGCCGAATTCCGCTCCGTGCATCAGGAAGACCGATGGCTCACTCGCGCCCCGGACCGTGACGGGCGTCCGCAGCGACTGCGTGTGGCAATCGGGCACCGCGTTCGTCGGGTGGCACATGAGCATCTCCGGCGCCGACCCACCGCTCAGGGCGGCCACAACCCGCTCCACGACCACGCTCATCTCCGATCCAAGCGTCGGCCCGATCGACCAACCCCGGCTGTCGCTCGTGACGGCTCCCTGCGGCACACCGGCCACGGGTGGCTGGACGAGGTTGGCCAGTGCCTGCGGCGCGAGCTCGCTGAACCGCGGAGCCACCACCACGAGCACCGACACCTGGATCGTCGCGGTCCGCGGGCGTCGCGGGCTCTGTGCATGCGCGACGGAGCCGAGGGTCATGAGCGCCACCAATCCCAGCGTTCCCAGGCCAATCGTTCGACCGCACCAGCGGCTGATTCGCGTCCCGACGATCTGCAGCATCCCGACATCCCAACGCGACGCCAGCGCGAGCTCGAGCACGTCCGTCCGAGTGGTGCGTCGCTGAGTTCAATGTCGGGATTTTGCTGCGTGTGAACTGCCCGTAGAACACCACATTGTCGTGTGCGGCTCGAGGGAGGACCCTGTGGGCGGAGGGCTGACAGGTCTACATCACAATGCGCCCCGCGCGCGTGTCCCACATCACACCATTGGAGCGTGGTGTGTGCTAGGTCACGTCTCGCTTCCGGCGTTTGCGACGCGGCGCTTCGTCAGCGGGACTACCGGGCCCTTCCTCGCTGGGCACGAACTCGAGCGTTTGGCGCTGGCCGACGGCCGCCGCCAACGCATCCACCAC
>CAYWNR010000036.1:0-14094 GCA_964459705.1 uncultured Gemmatimonadaceae bacterium
TCGGCGTTCACGCGGGGCAGTATGCCGACGTTGTGGGAGGTCGGCAAGGTGGCGACGCTGAGCGGGGGCGCGGCGGCAGGAAGATCCCCGTCGCGGGAAATCGATGACGGCCGCCGGGGCCGGTCGCGGTACCGTCGTTCCATGACGCGGGGATTCACGTTGATCGAACTGCTGGTGGTCGTGACGATCAGTGGCGTGCTGCTCGGAATCGCCGCACCGCGATGGGCGCGATATCAAGATCGCCTGGCGGTGCACCGCGCGACGGCGGAGGTCGCCAACTTCTACGGCGTGGCACGCTACGCGGCGATTCTGCGCTCGCAGCAGGTGCGGATGGAGTTCGCGGCGGACGTTCTGCGCGCGGTCTACGAAGGAGCGAGCGACTCGACGTTCCTGACGCGCCCCGGTCCAAGCCGGTACGGGGTGAGCCTGAAGGCGTCCCGCTCGGTCATTCGGATTGCGCCGAACGGCCTCGGGTACGGCGCCGCCAACGCCAAGTTTGTTCTCCGGCGGGGGGGCGCGGCGGATTCCCTGACCACGTCGCGATTGGGGCGACTGAAATGGTGGTAGCGCGGGGCGCGCCCGTACCGGTTGACGCTACTTGTTGGTAATCGAGTTGCGATACGAGGCTAGCCAGGACGCGTGGGGCTCGTACTCCGGTCGCCCGGCCGCGGTCTCGGCGTCATAGTTGCGTAAGTACGTTGCGTCCGCCTGTTTCGCGGCTGCCGAATCACCGCGCGCGCGCGCGGCTTCCGCCCGCAGCATGCTGGCATACAGGTGGGTGGGTATGCTCTGGGCGATCGTGTCCGCCTGAGCATCCGCACCGTCTGGGTTTCCCGCTGCAACCTCCAGCAGGCCGATATGGAACCGGGCGTCGGCATCGAGATTGTCCAGCATGCCATACGCTTGGAGCGCCATCGGTGCGAAGAACGAGGCGGAATCGAGCTTCCCGCTCTCCCGCTCGATCATGACGCGATCGAACAGACGATCCGCGGCTTCGCGCGGCGACAGCTGGGAGAGGTCCACCGGTCCGCCAGTGGCGGCCCCCACGGGGGCCGCGCCTGGGGCTGGCGCGGCGGGTCTGAGCTGGGTCACTGCCAGGACCACGAGCAGCACCACGACCGTCCCGCCGGCCACAAACCATGGCGTGGCGGCCGGCAGTCCACCCGGGCGGGGGGCACCACCACCCGATCCGGTTGCCGCCGCGCCACACGCGTGACAGAACTTGGCGCTCGCGCTCAGGGAGGCGCCACACTGGCTGCAGGCTCGGGCGCCAAGCGACGCGCCACAGTTGCTACAGAACTTGCCACTCGCGGTCGCACCGCATGTCGGACACGTCATTCAGGACTCCTGAGGGCCAACCGGTATCGTGGGCGGGAATGTAATCGGGTGACGCGGTCCCTACCGCCCGGCCCTTTCCACCGGCGGGATCACCGCCCACGACCCCTCCACTCCACGGGATCCCTTCCCCGCACCCGCCCCCACCGCGGGATCACGGGTCCCGGAATGTCTGGGACCCCGCTCATCCCGCCTATCCCGTCTATCCCGTGTGTTCCTTCCATCCCGTTGTAGTTCCGCCTCTTCCGCGTTAACGTAGCGCGCATGACCGGCGAGCCTCGCAAGAGCAAGCGCTTCGATCCTCCTCTGAGCCAGATTCAGGCGCGGCAGTTGGGCGAGTTGCTTCGGGGGGAGCATCGCTGGGATGTTTTGCTGGAGCTTGCGCGGGACGAGGAGATCGGTGCGCTTCGCGGGCGCATCCACTTCGTCTCTGGTGTGCAGCATCGCATCTGCGGCTGGATCTTCCTCGAGTGGTCCGCCAAGGACATCGAGGCACGCTTCAACGAGTTCTCCGCCCAGGAACTGTGGAATCTCCTCGACTCGTTGGGGTAGCGACGACGGCATGGACGGGATGACCCCGTCCCTCCCGGGCCCTAAAACGCGATAGTGTGGCGCGATTTGTGCATTCCGTGCACGGTTGATGTGTCATCCGTGCGCAATCGGTGCCCTATTGAAGCTATTTTGTCCCCATTTTGTGCAGAGCGACGCTGTTCTGATTGACACCTAGTCAGGTGTCGGATAGCTTCACCCCTCCCTGTTCCCGTAGTTGCTTCGTCCCGTTCGCGCAAAGGAGTCCGTGCGGTGCCGCCCAAAACCCGTCTCGCGCCGTCCGCCGACAAGCCCTCCCTGCGGGGTCGCCTCATCGATACCCGCGGGGCCGGCAAGTCAGATATCCTCAAGCTGTGTAAGGAGATGGACGTCGATTTCCTTCGGCTCCAGTTCACCGACGTCACCGGTGTCAACAAGAACGTCGAGGTTCCCAAGTCCCAGTTTGAGAAGGCGCTCTCGGGCGAGGTGATGTTCGACGGCTCCTCGATCGAAGGATTCGTCCGGATCGAGGAGAGCGACATGCTTCTCAAGCCCGATCTCGACACGTTCAAGATCCTCCCATACGAGGACGAAGGGGGACGAGTCGGTCGGTTGATCTGCGACATCCATCTGCCGGATGGGGCGCCGTTCGCCGGGTGCCCGCGCCTGACGCTCAAGCGCCAGATCGAGCGGGCGCGGAAGATGGGCTACCAGATGATGGCCGGGTGTGAGGCCGAGTTCTTCATCTTCCATCTCGATGAAGACGGGGAGCCCACGCTCCAGACGCATGACACCGGGGGCTACTTCGATCTCGCGCCGGTGGACAAGGCCGAGCCGATCCGTCGCCTGATCATCGAGGATCTCGTCCACATGGGTTTCGAGGTCGAGGCCGGACACCATGAAGTCGCGGTCGGTCAGCACGAGATCGACTTCCGGTACGCCGACGCCCTCGAGACCGCGGACAACATCGCCACGTTCCGGTTCATCGTGCGAAACGTTGCCTATCGGAATGGGTTCCTCGCGACCTTCATTCCCAAGGCGATCTTCGGTCAGAACGGCTCGGGGATGCACACGCACCAGTCGCTGTTCAAGGGTGGGAAGAACGCGTTCTACGACGAGAAGGCGGATTGGCAGATCTCGAAGGTGGGACTGAGTTACATCGCCGGGCTGCTCGATCACGCGCGCGGCTTCTGCGCCATCACGAACCCGTTGGTGAACAGCTACAAACGTCTCGTCCCCGGGTACGAGGCCCCGACCAACGTGGCGTGGAGCATGCGGAATCGCTCGCCGCTCGTCCGCATTCCGGAACGGCGAGGGCAGGGGACCCGGTGCGAGCTGCGGATGCCCGACCCCTCGACGAACTCGTACCTCGCGTTGGCGGTCATGCTGGCCGCGGGGCTCGACGGCATCGGGCGGAAGCTCACGCCGCCCGATCCCGTGAACAAGAACATCTTCACTATGAGCGAGCGGGAGAAACGGCGTTTCCGGATCACCGAACTGCCACGCGATTTGCACGAGGCGCTCGATCAGTTGGAGAAGGATGCGGTGATCTGCGAAGCGCTCGGCGCCCATGTGGTCGAGCGGTTCGTCGAGGCCAAACGCCAGGAATGGCTGGAGTACTCGGCGCAGGTCCATCAGTGGGAGCTGGAGCGCTACCTGGGGAAGTACTAGGCGGCCAAGCGGTTAGGCGGCGGTGGGCGGGGCCAAGGTGGCCTCGCCCACTTGCGTTCCGCCGGTCTAGCTTTGGTCATGCGAATCCCGATCTCCTTGTGGGTCCTCGGGCTGCTCGTCGGGCAGTCGGACGTTTTGTCCGCCCAGCGTCCCATCATCGACTCGGTGGAAATCCACGCCTTCGATATCTTCACGCCCGAGGAGGCGGACGGAAACGTCCTTGCCTCGTTGATGAATGCGCTCCACATGAAGACGCGCACCTCGGTGGTGCGTCGCGAGCTGTTGTTTCGGGCGGGCGATACATTGGATTTGCGTCGCCTGCAGGAAACAGAACGCAACCTCCGCCGGCGGGGCATCTTCCGCCGCGTCGCGATCGACACGGTGCGGGTGGACGGCCGGTTGATCGTCCGGGTTGTCACGTCCGACGGATGGACGACCAACGTGGACGCCGGCTTGAGTTTCACTGGCAAGACGGTGACCTGGAGGGCTGGCCTGATCGAGCACAACGTGTTCGGCACGGGCCACGCCCTGGGGGCGGTGTTCCGCAAGGAGCCCGACCGGAACGCGCTCCGACTCCTGAGCCAGCTCAATCGGCCGTTCGGGACGCGGGCCGTGCTGGCGGGCTTCTACGATGACCTGAGTGACGGGCGCGCGGGTGGCTGGGGTGGTGGGGCCCCATTCCTGGCGCTGCAGGATCGGGTCGGCATTGAGGTCCCCGGCGAGGCGGCGAGCCGTCGGGTTCTGCGGTTTCGGGATGGGGCGGCCCTCGACACGCTCTGGCGCCGAGAGTTCGTCCAACGTGCCGCGATCGGATGGGCGCCGTGGGCGAGTTCCGCGGGCTACGTCCGCGTCGGCGTCCTCGGCCAGGTGCGACAGGAACGATTCGTGCCGGTCGCGGACACGGCATTGGTCGTCCCCGATTCGGTGACGGCCGCGTTCGGGGCGTACCTCGACGTCGCGCATCCGCGATACATCAAGGTGACCCACTACAATGGTTTCGCGCACGAAGAGGACGTGGACCTGGGGGTCCGGGCCACGCTGCAAGTCTGGGGCGCGCCGGCAGCGTTTGGCTATGCCGAAACGGGGGTGGCACCCCTGCTCGAGGTGCAGGCAGGCGCCGGCACGCCGTGGGCGTTCGTGCGACTCCGGGCCCACGCGCACGCGCTGTTTACGTCCTCGGGGCTGGACTCGGGCCTGGTGTGGGGCGCGATGACACTTTCGTCCCGGGCCATCCCGCGGCAGGCAACCGTGGTGCACATCGAGGCGGGAGCGCAGGAGAATCCGATACCTGGCGGCGAGTTCGATGTCGGCCACGGGCTCGGCCCGCGCGGCTTCGAACCGCACGCATTCACCGGAACGCGCACCGCCTGGGGAATCGCCGAGCACCGCGTCTTCCTGGTCGACGCGCTGTTCGGGCTGTTCGGATTCGGGGTCGCGGGATTCGTGGATTACGGTGGAGCCTGGTACCCGGACGAGTCGCCCCGCGTGGGCGGGGACGTCGGGCTCGGCCTGCGAACGGGCGGCACGACATCCACGGGCCCGAACGTGGGCCGGCTCGACCTCGCCTACCGATTCGGCGAGGGGTGGTCGGGTGGGCGATGGGTGGTCAGCTTCGGGACGGCGTTCGAATTCTAGACGGCGAGACGGCCAGACGCCCAGCGGACGGCCAGTCGGCAGACGGTGAGCGGACGGCTAGGGAGGCAGGAGGGCACGAGCCCCTCTTTCACCTCGGCACTCGCCGTCCGCTGTCCGTCTCGCCGTCTACCATGCAACCCGCACCGCCGTTCCCGACACGCTCACCATCATCATGTTGCCGCCCGAGCTGATCTGGATCGTTTCGTAGTCGAGATCCACGGCCACCACGGCGTTCGCCCCGAGGCGCTCGGCGTCGGCTGACATCTCCGCGACGGCGACTTCTCGGGCCTTCCGCAACTCTTGCTCGTACGCGGCCGCGCGGCCACCGACGATGTCGCGAATGCCGGCGAAGAGATCCTTGAAGAGGTTCGCGCCCATGATCGCTTCGCCCGTCACCAGGCCGAGGTACTCCACGATCTCATAGCCCTGGATCGTCTGTGTGGTCGTGACCAGCATCGTTCCCCCCTGCTGTGAGCCCATCACCAAGGGCGTAACGTAGGGCGGTGGCCCCGGGCAGGGGAAGCGCGGTGGCCTGTCTTCCGGGGCTGGCCCATATTGAACCGCCATGTTTTCCACAGGGTTCGCGCTCGACCTACCGATCACCAATCCGGTGCTGATCTTCGCGCTGGCGATGGTCATCTTTCTCGTCGCGCCACTGGCGGTCGAACGCTTTCGCGTGCCGGGCATGATCGGCGTCATCGTCGCCGGCGCCATCGTCGGACCCCATGGGCTGGGTCTCCTGGAGCGCGGGTCGACGATCATCCTGCTCGGAACGGTGGGGCTCATCTACCTCATGTTCCTGGCGGGAGTCGAGATCGACCTCCACGGATTCCGGCGCCACCGGTGGCAGAGCCTCGTCTTTGGGACGCTCACGTTTGCCATTCCCCTGGTCCTCGGGTGGGGAGCGGGACGGGCGTTGGGCTTCGAGACCCACAGCGCGCTCCTGCTCGGGGCGCTGCTAGCCTCCCACACCCTGATCGCGTATCCGCTCGCGCTCAGCATGGGGCTCGCGCGCAGCGGGGCGGTGACGACGACGGTCGGTGGCACGATGATCACCGACACGGGAGCGCTCCTCGTCCTCGCGGTCGTGGCGTCGTCGACGCACGGGACCCTCGACGCCACGTTCTGGATCCGGTTCGTCGGATCGCTGGGGCTCTTCGTCGTGGCCGTCGTGGTGGGACTGCCACGCCTGGCGCGGTGGTACTTCCGCCGAGAGACCTCCGGAACCGCGGCGACCTTCTTGTTCGTGATGACCGCCCTGTTCGCGGGGGCGTTCTTCGCGGAGGTCGCCGGCGTCGAAGCGATCATCGGCGCGTTCCTGGTGGGATTGGCGTTGAACCGGCTGATTCCGAGGAACGGACTGCTCAGCAACCGGATTCAATTCGTCGGTGAAGCGTTCCTGATTCCGTTCTTCCTCCTGTCCGTGGGGATGCTGGTGGACGCGCGGGTGTTCTTCCGCGGCCCCCGCGCGTGGGAAGTGCTCGTCGCGCTGCTCGTCGTGGGCGTTGTGAGCAAGTGGCTCGCGTCGGTCGCCACCGGGCGGTTGTTCCGCCTGTCGCGCGACGAGGGGCGTACCATCTTCGGTCTGTCGGTCTCTCGAGCTTCCGCGACCCTCGCGATCGCCATCATCGGGAACGAGATCGGTCTGTTCGACGAGTTCGTCGAGAACGGGGTGGTCGTGCTCATGGCCGTCACGTGCTTCCTCGGCCCGTGGTTGGTGGAGCGGCATGGCCGGGCATTGGCGCTCACGGAAGAACAACACCCCGTGGCGGTGCGGGAGTTGCCGCCGCGGATTCTGATCCCGATGTCCAACCCCAAGACCGCCCCGGCCCTGCTCGACCTGGCGTTGGTACTGCGGGATCCGCGGTCGGCCGAGCCCCTGTATGCCCTGACGGTGGTTCCCGAGGAGGGCGACCGCGCGGACGCGTACGTCGCCAACGCCGAAGAGATGTTGAGCAAGGCGGTCGCGTATGCGGCGGGTGCCGGGGTGGACGTGCAGCCGGTCACCCGCGTGGACCAGAACTTCGCGAGCGGGATCTTGCGCGGCGCGGTCGAGACGCGCACCGCGACGATCGTGATCGGCTGGGACGGCCGAACGTCTCGCCAGCGCGTCTTCGGCAGCGTGCTCGATCAGCTGCTCGAGCAGAGCGCACAGCAGGTGCTCGTGGCCAAGCTGGGCCACCCGCTGAACACGACCCGGCGCATCGTGGTGGTCGTCGCGCCGGGCTCGGATCACCACGCGGGGTTCCCGGCCGCCGCGGGCACCGTGAAGCGGATGGCGAACGGCTTGGGGGCGAGGCTCCACGTCGTCGCGATCAACGAACCTGTGGGCCAGTACCTCGATGCGTTGGGGCGCATGAAACCGGATGCCCCGGCCAAGGGGGAGACGGTGTCGGGGTGGAACGGTGCGATGACCTCCCTACGGCGGATGCTCGCGCCCGAGGACCTCGTGATCGCGCTCAGCGCGCGCCGGGGGACCGTATCGTGGCATCCCTATCTCCAACGCCTTCCGGCGCGGTTGGTGAAGCTCGTGCCCGAGAGCTTCCTCATGCTGTACCCGGTGGAGCCGACCGAGGAAGGGGAAACGCTGCCCGCCCTGGAGCTGCCGCGGGCTCTCGCACGGCACCGCCTGCTGCCCGATCTCGGAGGTCGGTCGGCGCACGCGGCGCTCGATTTTCTTCTCGAGTGCGAGTACGGGAGGGATCCGGCGCGACGACGGGAGATCCTGCGTCTGCTACTCCACTCGGTGCGCGGGGCCGCCTTGGAGGTGCGACCGGGAGTGGCGGTTGCGCACGCGCGCCTCGAGTTCCTCGACGCACCCCAGGTATACGTCGGGCGGAGCGCGCAGGGTGTGACCTTCCCCAGTATCGGCCACCCCACGCGGCTCGTCTTCCTCCTCCTGAGTCCGGCGGACGACCCGGGTGAGCACCTGGCGGTCTTGGCGGACGTGGCGCGGCTCGTGGCGGACCAGGAGCGCCTGGCTGCACTGCAGTCGGCGGCGTCCGTCGAGGCAATGGTCACTGCGTTGCGTGTCCGGGAGGGTCCCGGCGGACCCAGCGGTCCCGGCGGACAAGGCGGTCGAGGTGGGCCGGTGGCATCGGTGTGACGGGTTCGCTTGGCGCGGTTCGCGGTGCACGCTATTCTCCAAGCTCCATGTTTCGTCTGACGTCCGGGAGTGCCCGTCGTCGTCACCGCGTGGGCCGCGTGGGCCTGCTGGTGGCGCTGCTCTCGGCGTGCGCTCGGATGTCCGCGCCGCCGCCGCCCCCCGCCCCTCCGTACGACGCTGCCGAGGGACTCGCCACGTTCGACACGGCGTGGCGCATCGTGTACGAGACGCATTTCGACACGACCTTCAACGGCGTCGACTGGCTGGCGCTCCGCGACGAGCTCCGGCCACGTGCGGAGGCGGCGACGACGAGGGCAGCGCTGCGTTCCGTCATTGACGACATGTTGGGCAGACTCGGTGAGTCCCATTTCGCGTTGATCCCTCGGGAGATCGCGGATACGCTGAATCCCGCGCGCGACAGCTCGGCAACGGGGTCGGTGGAGACCGGCGACCTTGGACTCGACGCGCGGCTCCTTGGGGACGATGTCGTCATCACGAGTGTGGAACCGCGCAGTCCCGCCGACAGCGCCGGAATCCACGCGGGATGGATAATCGTGACCATCGGACGGGACTCGATGCCCCGGCTGGTGCGGCGGCTCAGGGAAGGGGACTTCCGCTACCCCGAGGGGTTCCTGGTCTGGAGTGCGGTCGAAGCACGGTTCGGCGGGGCCGTTGGGTCGCCGGTCGACGTTGGGTTGCTCGATGGGAACAACCAGTCGCGTACCGTCACCTTGCACCGCCGATCGGTCCCGAGCGAACCGGTCCGATTTGGCAACCTCCCGACGTTCTTCGCGCGCTTCGCGAGCGAGCAGCACACCACACCGGCCGGACTCCGCGCCGGTCGCATCTGGTTCAACTTCTGGATGCCGGCGCTCCTCAAGCAGGTGGACGAGGCCGTGGACACGTTCCGTGGTGACGACGGGATGGTGATTGACCTCCGCGGCAACCGTGGTGGGGTCGGAGGCATGGTGATGGGAATCGCGGGGCACTTTCTGAGCGACCGCGTGTCGCTGGGGGATTTCCGCACGCGGCGCAACACGCTGCACATTCGGGCCAACCCGCGACTCGTCACCATGAAGGGGGAGCGTGTGAAACCGTTTGCGGAGCCCGTGGCGCTCTTGGTGGACGAAACGAGCGCGAGTGCGTCCGAGATGTTCGCGGGCGGCATGCAAGGAATCGGGCGCGTGCGCGTGTTCGGAACGACATCCGTCGGGGGGGTGCTGCCGGCGGTCACCGAGCGGCTCCCGAACGGTGATGTGCTCTACCACGCCATCGCGGATTTCGTCACGTCGGATGGCATCGTGCTCGAAGGTCGCGGGGTCATTCCCGACGAGCCGGTTCGTCCCACCCGTGCCGATCTTCTCGCCGGGCGGGACCCGGTGCTGGACGCAGCGCTGCGCTGGATCGATCGTGCGACGCAAGACTCACGATAACCCTGAGGTCACTTTGATTCGCAAACTGCTTCACCGCTTCGCGATCGGCGCCGCCGTCGTCGCCGCTCCCGTACCCCTCGCTGCGCAAGGCGCGCTTCCCGATGGTCGCACGGTCATCAACCGCTTCATCGAGGCTATCGGCGGTCGGGACGCCATCATGAAACAAGGCGGACGACACGCCCAGGGAACGTTCGAGGTGCCGGCGCAGGGACTTTCGGGAGAATTGGAGATCTACGCGCAGCCTCCGAACCGCGTCCGCGTTCGCATTGCGATCGCGGGGATCGGCGAGATTCTCCAGGGATTTGACGGCACGACCGGGTGGGCCATCAATCCGATGATGGGCCCGATGGTCCTCGACAGCCTCGAGCTTCAACAGATGAAGCAGCAAGCGGACTACTACGCGAACCTGTATCCCGATTCGATCATCACCTCGCTCGAGACGGTGGCGGATACCACGTTTGCCGACGTCCCGTGCTACCAGGTAAAGGTGGTGACGGCGTGGGGCGAGGAGTACTACGAGTTCTTTGACAAAGATTCGGGATTGCAGGTCGGAACGATGCGGACCGTCGCGAGCCCCATGGGCAGCGTCGAAAGCACCACGATCCTGTCCGATTGGAAGGTCCTCGACGGCTTGAAGACGCCGTTCAAGACGGTCCAGCGCATGATGGGGATGGAGCAGAGCCTGACGATCACGACGGCAGACTCCATGACCGTGCCGGACTCGATTTTCGCGCTCCCGCCGGCGATTCAGGCGCTGATCAAGAAGTAGAGACGACTCCGGTTGGTGGCCCGCGTTCCGCAGCGATGTTCCTGGGCGGAACGCGAGCCGTTGTTTTCCCGTCCCGGAAACGAACATCGGCATCCCGGAAGCGAACGGTACGAGGCTGGAGTCATGGGGTGAGGCCTAGTCCAATTCCTTGTCATACAAGGAGTTCCGTCTAGTCCACCTGGTGGAATGAAGCGTGCTTCTCCAGCAGGGCGACAGGTTGTCGTCCTTTGCGAGGATGCGCGTTGGATATCCCACGCCCGCAACAGAACAGGAAGCGTAAGGCCTACATCTACGGCGGCCTCGGCCTTGTCGCGGTCGTCGTGATCACGGTCGCGATCGGGTCGCTGGAACCCGCCGCGCCCACGGTGAGCAGCGGGACCGTGTTCACCGACTCGGTCCAGCGCGGCACGATGCTGGTGCAGGTCCGTGGTCCAGGAACGCTGGTTCCAGAGCAGATCCGCTGGATTTCGGCGCTCACCGCGGGGCGCATCGAGCGGAAGCTGGTGCAGCCGGGAACGCTGGTGGAGCCGAACACGATTCTGGTGGAAATGAGCAATCCGGACGTCCAATTGCAGGCGCTCGAAGCCGAGCGCCAGCTCACCGCGGCCGAGGCGCAGCTCGTCAACCTCAAGAGCACGCTCGAACAACAGCGTCTCAGTCAGAAGGGCGCGATTGCAACCGTCGAGACGCAGTTCGCGAACGCCAAGCGATCGGAGATGGCGGCGGAGTCCCTGGCCCAGCGCCAACTGATTTCGCTGTCCGATCTGCAAGCCGCCCGGGACCTGGCCAAGGAGTTCGAGACCCGTCTTGGGCTCGAGCGTGAACGCTTGCGCGTGATGGAAGCGAGCGTCGGTGGTCAGGTCTCCAGCCAGGAGAGCCAGGTTGAGCGCATGAAGGCCATCGTGGCGTTCCAGAACCAGCGCCTGGCGTCCATGCGGGTCCAAGCTGGTACGCGCGGCGTGCTCCAGGATCTCCCGCTCGAAGAAGGGCAGTGGGTCCAATCCGGGCAAATCCTGGCGCGCGTGGTGCAGCCCGACCGACTCAAGGCCGTTCTCCGCATTCCCGAGGTGCAAGCGCGGGACGTAACGCTGGGCCAGTCGGCGTTCATCGACACCCGTAGCGACACGATTCCGGGTCACGTGACCCGAATCGATCCGGCCTCTTTGAACGGTACCGTGGCGGTGGATGTCTCACTCGATGTGGACTCGCTGCCCCGGGGTGCCCGGCCCGACCTGAGCGTCGACGGGACGATCGAGATCGCCCGCCTCGAGGACGCGCTCTACGTGGGTCGGCCGGCGTTCGGGCAGGCGCAGAGCACGGTGCAGTTGTTCAAGGTCGTCGACAATGGGTCGGCGGCGGAGCGCGTCACGGTGCAGCTCGGCCTGGCGTCGGTGAATTCAGTGCAGATTCTCGGTGGACTCGAAGTCGGAGATCTGGTGATTCTCTCCGACATGTCAAAGTGGGACAACGTAGACCGCGTACGGTTGCGGTAAGGAGCAGGCGAATGGGAAGCAATGCAACGCCCCTGATTCGGCTCGACGGCATCAAGAAGGTCTTCTACACGGATGAAGTGGAGACGCACGCGCTGTCGGACGTGCATCTCGACATCCGCGAAGGCGAGTACCTGGCGATCGCCGGGCCGTCCGGGTGTGGCAAGACGACGCTGCTGTCGTTGTTGGGGTTGCTCGACAGCCCCACGGGGGGTGAGTACACGCTGGCCGGAGAGTCGGTGGCGCAACTCGACGCCTCGCAGCGGGCGTATATCCGGAACCGGCAGATCGGGTTCGTTTTCCAGGCCTTCAACCTGATCGGCGATCTCACCGTCTACGAGAACGTCGAGCTCCCGCTGACGTATCGGAAGATGCCCGCGGCCGAGCGGAAGGAACGGGTGCACGCCGCGCTCGAGCGCGTGGGAATGGCGCATCGGGTGAAGCACTATCCCGCCCAGCTTTCCGGCGGCCAGCAACAGCGCGTCGCCGTGGCCCGCGCGATCGGCGGCAAGCCCGCCATTCTGCTCGCCGACGAGCCGACCGGCAACTTGGACTCCAAGAACGGCGAGTCCGTGATGGGCCTGCTCCAGGAGCTGCACGGCGAGGGGTCCACCATCTGCATGGTGACGCACGATCCGCGCTACGCGGAGCATGCGGAGCGCACCATCGCGTTGTTCGATGGTCGGATCGTGCGCGACGAGTCGAGTGACGCGGCCAAGGAGCTCCACGAGAGCGGCTTCGACATCGAGTAGACCCAGCACCGTCGTTCTCTGCTTCTCGCGCGTCGCGTCCGGCTCAGCCCCGGCGTGACCGCCTGCCTGGCTTGTTTTCCGGGAGGTCTCGCCATGAGCAAGCTGCTCCTCGAGCTCCGCCGTGCCGTACCGGCGCTCGCGAGCTACGTGCCAGCTCGGCGATGGAAGCGCTCCGCCATGAATGACCGCGCAACGTACGGCGTGCAGCGTGCAGCGTGCGCTTCGTGGGTGGTGCGCCATGCTCGCTAGCGCGATGCAAGATCTGCGGTACGCCCTCCGCGCGCTGCGTCGCGCACCGGTGTTCGCGACGGTAGCCGTGCTGACGGTTGCCATTGGCATCGGCGCCACGACCGCCGTCTTCAGCGTGGTCAACGCGACACTGCTGCGGCCGCTGCCGTACACGGATCAGGATCGCGTGCTCGATGTTTCCAACGCCTGGAATGGAACGCCGCGCGCCTCCCTGTCCCCGGCCGAGTACTTCGACTATCGCCGGACCGAGGGCGCGGAGTTCACCGCGTTCGGGGTGTACGCCTTCGGCGCCGCGAATCTAACGAGCGCGGGTGACCCGGTTCGTTTGCGCGTCGGTTACCTGTCGGCGGAGGTGTTCGCGGTCCTTGGAGTCGTGCCGGTTGCGGGGCGCCCGTTCACCGCGGAAGAAGAACGCGCACAGAGCAACGTGGCGCTTATCAGCCACGGGCTCTGGGCGCGCCAGTTTGGGGCCGACCCGGACGTCGTTGGCCGGGAGATCACGCTGAATGGAGTGGGGACGGAGGTCGTGGGCATTTTGCCTTCGGACTTCCGCCTTCCCGACGACTACGCGGCCGGCCTGATCAGCGATGTGGTTGCCCCGCTCGGGCTCGATCCGGCAAACGCCACCGCGCGCGGAAGTCATTACTTGCGTGGTGTTGGACGACTGGCGCCTGGCATCTCCCGCGAGCGGGCCCAGGCCGCACTGGTCGCCATCGCGTCGCGTTTCGTGACCGATTTCCCGGACGACTACCCGGCGGACATGCAGTTCGCCGTCACCACGACCCCGCTCGCGGAGCGGGTCGTTGGGGACGCGCGCCAGCCGCTCGTGTTGCTGCTCGGCGCGGCGGCGTTCGTGCTGCTAGTGGCGTGCGCCAACGTGGCCAATCTGATGCTCGTACGGGTCGACGCGCGGCGGACGGAGCTGGCCGTGCGCACGGCGGTCGGCGCCGGCCGCGGGCGCATCGCGCGGCAGCTCCTAACGGAGAGCGTCGCGATCGGTGTCCTTGGGGGAGCCGCGGGTGTCGCCATCGCCTCATGGGGAACGCGACTCCTGCTCGCGCTCCGCCCACCGAATCTTCCGCGGTTCGAGGAGGTGTCCGTTGACCTCTCCGTGCTGGCGGTCGCG
>CAYWNR010000037.1:0-14026 GCA_964459705.1 uncultured Gemmatimonadaceae bacterium
CCCAAGACGCAGAGCGCGCTGCTCGAGGCGATGCAGGAGCATCGCGTGACGGTGCAGGGCCGGACCTACACGCTGGAAGAGCCGTTCTTCGTATTCGCCACACAGAACCCGATCGAGCTGGAGGGAACGTACCCGCTGCCGGAGGCGCAGCTCGACCGGTTCATGTTCAACATCATCATCGAGTACTCGAGCGAAGCCGAAGAGCTGGAAATCGTGCGCACGACCACGCGGCTCGCGCAGGAACCGCCCAAACCGGTGATCAGCGGCGCGGAGATCGTGGCGTTCCAGCAGCTCGTGCGGCGCGTGCCCGTGCCGGAGCCGGTGATGGAGTATGCCGTGCGCATGGTCCGAACCACCCGGCCCAACGATGACGGCGCGCCGGACTTCGTCAAGCAGTGGGTGGCCTACGGCGCCAGCGTGCGCGCGGCCCAGTATCTCATTCTCGGCGCCAAGGCGCGCGCGTTGCTCGCCGGGCGGTACCACGTGAAGTTCGAGGACGTGCGCGTGCTCGCACATCCCGTGCTGCGGCATCGGATTCTCAAGAACTTCCACGCGGAGTCCGAGCGCATCACGTCGGACCACTTGATTGACCGGCTGTTGGAAGCGGTGCCCACGCCGGCCTCGGGCATGTGAGCGGCGCGCGGTTTCTCGATCCCGTCGTCCTGGCGCGCATCCAGAATCTCGAGCTGGTGGCGCGCACGGTGGTGGACGGCTTCATCGGCGGACTCCATCATTCGCCGTACCTTGGCCTGTCCACCGACTTCGCCGAGCACCGGCAGTACATGCCGGGCGACGACATCCGCCGGATCGATTGGCGGGTGTACGGGCGCACGGACCGGTTCTACGTGAAGGAATTCGAAGCCGACACCAACGCGAACCTGGTCGTGCTGCTCGACGTCTCGCGGTCGATGGACTTCGGGGCGACCGTGACGAAGTACGATTTCGGACGCATGCTGGCGGCGAGCTTTCTCTACCTGTCGCGCAGGCAGCGCGATCGAGTGGGGCTCGTGACGTTCGACTCCGAGCTGCTGGACTACGTGCCGGCGTCGGCGAAGCACCTGGAGCTGTCGTTGCATACGCTCGATCGGCGGGACGTCGGTGGGCGGGGTGAGATGGCGGGCCCGCTCCGGAAGGTGGCCGAGATCATCCGGCGCCGCAGCATCCTGCTGCTGGTGTCCGATTGCTACGAGGACCCTGACACCATCGTGCGGGCGCTGGCCGCGCTGCGGGACCGGGGCCACGACGTCATCGTGTTCCAGATCCTGGACACCGCCGAGCTGGAGTTTCCGTTCACGGAGGCAAGCCCGTTCGAGGATCTGGAGACCGGCGAGCGGATTCCCGTGGTGCCGGCCACGATGCGCGATGAGTACCGCACGCTGCTGCGCACACATTGCGACACGCTCGCGCGGCGCTTGGGCGACAATCG
The DNA here is from genome assembly GCA_964459705.1 of uncultured Gemmatimonadaceae bacterium. Lineage (GTDB taxonomy): Bacteria > Gemmatimonadota > Gemmatimonadetes > Gemmatimonadales > GWC2-71-9 > JAOTWJ01. Next base: position 1,427 of record CAYWNR010000037.1, read on the forward strand.
GATCGACTACTACCTGGCCGACACCGGCAAGCCGCTCGACTTCGCGCTCCTGGAATACCTCTCGCGTCGCGAGTGGTTGGCGCGGGTCCGCTAATGGCGCTGCTCGCTCCGCTCTTTCTCGCCGCGCTCGCGGCCCTTGCCATCCCGGTGGTACTGCATCTCAGCCAGCGGGCCCGAAAGGAGCCGGTGCGGTTTCCGTCGTTGGCGTTCGTGCGGCGCGTGCCGTTCAAGACCACCGAGCGCCGTCGATTGCGGGACCGGTTGTTGTTGCTACTGCGCCTCGTGGCGCTCGCGCTGGTGGTGTTCGCGTTCACACGCCCACTGCTCGAGCGAGGACCGCTGGCGGGTAGCGCCGTGAGCGCGGCGCGTGAGGTCGTGATCCTGCTCGATCGGTCGGCGTCGATGGCGTACGGCGACCACTGGGATCAGGCGCGGGACGCCGTGCGACGCGTGACGCAGGGGCTCGGGCCCGACGATCGCGCGACACTCGTGCTCTTTGCTGGGACGCCCGAGGTGACGGGGCCGCCGACGGGGGACCCGGTGCAGCTCGAGGCATACCTGGCGGGAGCGCGGCCCGAAGGGGGCGCGACGCGCTATGGGCCGGCGCTCGACCTGGCGAGGGACCTCATCGAGCAGTCCACGCTGCCACGGAAGAGCGTGGTGCTCATCACGGACTTTCAGCGCGTCGGGTGGGATGGGCGTGTGGATCGACGTTTGCCGGCCGGGACGGCGCTCGAGGCCGTGTCTGTCGGCGAAGACGAGCCCGCGAACCTCGCCGTCACGGGAGTGACACTGGAGCGTGCGCCCGAAGATGGCGGGCGTGTCACCGTCACCGCGCGCGTCGCGAATCTCGGTGGGCGAGAGGCTCGCGTGCAAGCGCGGCTCGGAACGGAGTCGCAGGTACTGCACGAAGCGGAGGCGCGTGTGGCCGCGGGAGAGGTGGCGTTGGTCCGGTTCCCCGCCATTCCGCTGCCCGTCACGCCCACCCCGGCGTGGGTCCGTATCGATGAAGACCGCCTGCCGGCGGACGACATCAGCCGCTTCGTGCTGCGACCGATTCCCCGCATCGCGGTCTTGGTTGTCGAGCCGTCGGGAGCGAGCGACCGCGAGGTGCTCTACTTGCGGCGCGCGCTCGCGATCGGGCAGGATCCGGTATTCGACGCGACGCCTCGCACGAGCCCGACCGTTGCCGACGTGAACGCCGCCGATGTCGTGGTCTTGAACGACGCGCCATTCCCGTCGGGTGAGGCCGGCCGTGCGCTCAGTCGGTCGATCGAGAGCGGCCACGGGCTCCTGTGGGTAATGGGACCGCGCGCGGGTACCGTGCCGCAGTCGCTGCGCGCGGCACTCGGCTCGGTGAGCGGGACGCCGGTGGATCGGTTGACCGCGCGGGGCGGTGCCTTGGGCATCGCCGACTATGGGCATCCGATGTTCGCGCCGTACCGCGACGTGCGTGGCGGCGACTATGGCGCGGTGCGGGTGTATCGGTACCGCCGCCTGGTGGCACCGGACTCCGGCCGCGTGCTCGCCTGGATGGATGATGGAAGCCCAATTCTCGTGGAGAGCCGTCTGGGCCAGGGTCGCGTTCTGGTCTGGGGCTCCGACTTCGGGAATACGTGGAATGACCTCCCCGTGCGCGGCGTGTTCTTGCCCACCGTGCACGAGGCGGTCCGGTACCTCTGGGGTCGTCGAGAGGAGCCGGTTTCGTATCAGGTCGGACAGGTGCTCGACCTGACCGAATTGGAGCCGCCGGAGGCGACGGAGCTGGTGCTCGAGGCACCGGATGGTTCGCGCACGCCGCTCGCGGCGGACGCTCGCGACCCGGTCCCCCTGCCGAGCGCGGGGTTCTACACGCTGCGACCGCTCGCTGGCGGCACCGGTCTGCCGATCGCCGCGAATCTCGATCCGGCCGAGTCGGATCTGACACCGCTCGACCGAACGGCGTTTCTGGAAGCAACGTCCGGAGTGGGGGAAGGTGAGACCTCGGCCGGTACGACGTTGGGTCTTACGGCCGCAGAGCGGGAGCGGCGACAGCGGCTCTGGTGGTACGCCGCGCTGGCGGCGCTCGTCGTGCTGGCTGTCGAGTCGCTGTTCGCCGGGGTAAGAACACGCGGGGTGGGAGCATGACCGTGGGGGTGGAACGACCGGGAGGTTGGGGGTATGCTCTCCTAAGGGACCTCTGCACAGGTGGGGAGATTCGGAGTTCCGGTCCGGTGCGGAGTCGGCAAGTAAACTCGCCACTCGGCATCGGTCGCTGGAAGCGGCGCGTTCACGCCGGTTTACCGGCCGGCGCCGAGCCGCGAGTTCACTCGCGGACGCCGCGCCGCGGGGCTACTTCCCGACGCACAGACCTGTGTAGACCCTCCCCATTGGACCTTCGCGCGAGCGGGACGAGGGCACACACATGAGCAAAGACCTCCTGGCGGTGATCCGGACGGCGCGTCGCCGGTGGCGGCTGCGGGTGCTCCTCCATGGGCTCGCGGTTGTCGGCGTCGGTGGTGTGCTCGCCGCGCTGATCGCCGCGTGGGGCGCGGATCATTTCCGCTTCTCGCCGGCCGCCCTCATCGCGTTCCGGACGCTCCTGTGGGGCACCGTGGTGGTGCTGTTCGCCTGGTTCGTGATACGGCCGTTGTGGCGGCGCATTACCGACCAACAGGTGGTCTTGTACCTGGAAGAGCACGAGCCCACGCTGGACGGGGCGGTGTTGGGCGCGTTGACGTCGGGAGAATCCGCCACCGGTTGGTCTCCGGCGCTCGTCGAGCGGGTGGTCGCGCGCGCGGTCGAACGCCTCGCGTCGGTGCGCGACGGACGCCGGATCGAGCGCCCGTCGCTGCAACGCTCGAGCGGTGTGCTGGCGGGAGTGACGGCGTTGGCGTTTGCCGCCGTGCTCGTGGGGCCCACCTCGCTTCGAACCAGCCTGCCCTTCGTGGTCGCGCCGTTCCGCGACGCGAGTGGGACACCGTACGCGATCGACGTGACGCCGGGAGACTCGACCGTCGCGCGCGGCGCGGATCTCCGCGTCGGCGCCGCGTTACAGAACTTCACGGCCGACGACGTGGCGCTCGTGATGCGGGCCCGTGGCGCGACCGAGTGGGAGCGCGTGAGCATGGGTCTGGACGAGGAGCGCGGCGACCGCACGGCCCTGTTGTTCGACGTCCAGGACACGACGGAGTACTTCGTCACGGCCGGCGGGGTGCGCTCTCCGGTCTACCGGATTGCCGTGGTCGACCTGCCCTACGTGGAGACCATCGCACTCGAGTATCACTTCCCCGCGTACACCGGCCTCGATCCCGTGCGCCAGGACGATGGTGCCGATATCGCCGCGATCGTGGGTACCCGCGTGAGTGTGGAGGTGGTACCGACCATTGCGGCCACCGCGGGCGCGCTGCTCCTGGGCGCGGACACGATCCCGCTCGCGTCGGGACCCGCGGCCATGACGGGCGAGATCGAGGTGCGGGAGAACGGGTCGTACCACGTGTTGTTGGCCGGACCCGACGGTCGCCTGCTGCCTGCCTCTTCCGAGTACTTCATCGACGCCCTGGACGACCAGCCGCCGATGGTGCGGATCAGCCAGCCCGGGCGCGACATCCAGGTGACGTCCGTAGACGAGGTCTTCGCGGAGGTCCGCGCGGCAGACGACTATGGGCTGCAGCAGGTCGAGCTGGTGTACGCGGTGAACGGAGGAGCGGAGTCCACCGCCGTGCTGTACGGCGGGCGGGGCCGGTTGAAACAGGTGACGGCCGGCCACACGCTGTACCTGGAGGAGCTGCCGCTCCAGCCGGGCGACGTGATCGCGTACTATGCGCGCGCCCGCGATGCGCGGCGCGAGTCGCGGCCTTCGGTGACGGATATCTACTTCGTCACGGTCCGTCCGTTCGACCGCAGCTGGCGCGCCGCCGCCGAGCGCGGTGCGGGACAGAATCAGGGCCAGGGAGCCGGTGCGTCACCCGGGGAGCTGTCCGCTCGGCAGCGCGACATCATCGCGGCCACGTTCCGGATCGTGCGTGACAGCGCCACGTACGACGAACGCGAGTGGCGTGACAACCTCGGCACCGTGACGCTCATGCAGGGACGTCTCCGGCAGGAAGTGGAGACGCTTGTGGACCGGCTCAAGAGCCGGGGCGTGGCCGGCATGGATTCCACGTTCGCCATCGTCGCGGAGGCATTGCCGCTGGCGGCGGAGGCAATGCAGGGAGCGGAGGAGCAGCTCGGACGCCGGGATCCCAAGTCATCGCTCTCACCCGAGCAACGCGCGCTGCAACAGTTGCAGCGGGCGGAAGCGACGTTCCGCGACCGGCAGGTGACGCGTGGCCAGGGTGGCGGTGGCGGGGGCGGGGGCCAGAGCATGGACACCGACGCCGAAGAGTTGGCGGAGCTGTTCGAGCTCGACATGGACAAGATGCGCAACCAGTACGAGAGCGTCGAACGCGGCCAGCGGCAAGAGCAGCAGCAGCAGGTGGACGAAGCCCTGGAGAAGCTCCGCGAGCTGGCGCGGCGTCAGCAGCAGGAGAACGAGCGACGCCGGGCCCAGGCGCTCGGTGATCCCAATGCCGGGGGCTCGGCCGGGCAGCGGCGTTTGGCACAGGAAGCGGAGGAACTTCAGCGTCGCCTCGAGCGCCTGGCGCGCGAGCGGAACAACCCCGACCTGTCGGACGCCGCGCGGCGATTGCAGGACGCGACGTCCGCCATGCAACGCGCCGCCGCGGGACGCCAGGGAACGGCCCAAGGGGAGAACGCGCTCGAGCGGTTACGGGATGTTCAGCGGCGGCTCGAGGGCTCCCGGAGCGCGGATCTCCAACGCGACATGCAGGATGCGTTGCGCCGAGCGGAGGAGCTCGTCGGCCAGCAGGAGGACGTGCGCGAGCGCCTGCGCACCATGCCCAACGATGGCGCGGGGCGGCAGGAGACCGTGCGGCAATTGGGCGAGCGGAAGCAGGAGATGGCGAACGAGGTGGATCAGCTCGAGTCCGAGCTGGATCGGCTCTCGCGCGAGGCGCGCGGCGAGCAGCCGGACGCCGCCGACCGCCTGCGATCCACCGTGCAAGGGACGCGGGACAACCGGCTCCAGGACAAGATCAAGTACTCTCGCGAGGTGGTGGCGCAGCGGTCGCGCGAGTATGCCGAGCAGTTCGAGGAGAGCATCGCCGACGACCTAAAGGGAATGCGGGACGGTATCGCGGACGCGGCAGGCCGCATCACGGAGCCTGGCGAGCGCAATGTGGAGCGCGCGCTCGACCGCACGCGTGACGTCACGCGTGCGCTGGAATCGCTGGGGGCACGGGCGCGCGAAGGCGCCCAAGGCGGCGGCGATAGTGCGGCGGTCGCCCGGAACCGGTCACGGCAGCTGCGGGACGAGCTGCGTCGGCGCGTGGGTGAGCTACGCGACGTGCGCGACCAGCTGCATCGCGCCGGCGCGGACGTGGGGCCGCTCGACGAGATCGTCCAGCGGCTCGGTCGCCTCGACGCGCGCGGCATGATCGGCACGCCGCGCGGGTTGGACGAGCTGAGTCAGGCCATCGTGCAGGGGCTCAAGGACTACGAGTTCGCGCTGCGGCGCCAGTTGCTCGGTGAGGACGCGCCGGCGCCGGTGTTGACGCCCGGTGAAGACGTACCGGCGCAGTATCGTGCGCTCGTTGAGGAGTACTATCGGCGGCTGTCGCAGCGGCGGCGATGACGGATTGGCGATTTCCGATCAGCGATTGGCGATCTGCGACTCGGCCCGTGGATTCGGCGCACTCGATCGCAAATCGCTGACAGCCAATCGTCAATTGCCAATCAAGTGCTCCACCAGACGCTGGGCGCACCAATCCACGCCTCGACCACGCGAGGTGCGATCCCGAACGCCGCTAGCTCTTCATTGGGGAGGCGCATGACGGAGCGGACGCGGCGTCGCGCTTCGGTGGTGTCGCCCGCGGAGGCAGCCGACAGGGCGCGCAACAGCTGCCATGAGATCGTCGTGTCGGCTGGGGACGGCGTCACAACGGGCTCGAGCGGCACGCCGCTCATGAGCGAGAACAGCAGACGATCCTGGTCCAGCTCCACCAGACGCTTTTCCTCGTACAGGTCGTGCGATTGCTCCACGATGCGCCGCGAGTCGACCAGCAGCACGCGGCCCGCGCGAACGCTCCCGCGCAGCACCCGGAGCATCGCCAACGTCGCCTCGCGATTCAGCTCGCGGTTGGTCCAGAACACCGATGGGACACTGGACAGACGCTCGGCGACGTTCTCGGCCTCGCTCCACTGCCCCGCGGCGAGTCGAAGATCCACGTCGAGTCGCTCGGCGTCTTCCGCGGGAACCGAGTCCAGCCAACGGCGCGCCTCGTCCGGCCGGCCGAGGTCGGCCAGGATGTGGACGCTGTAGTAGATGTTCCATCTGTTCGCGGTGACGCCGAATCGACGTTCGAGTTGGCGCTCCCCTTGGTACACCTCTCTGAAAACAGCAAGTGCTGAATCCAGCCGTCCCATGCGATACAGCGCCCATGCCTGGGTATAGCCCTCACTCAGGCCCCCGAATCGGCGAAAGCCGTCCTCCCAGTATTGCTGCGCCGCGGGCAGGTCATAGTCGATCAGGGCGCGCATTCCGAGTGCATAAAGGCGCTCGCGCTCGGCCATACGCTCCGGTCGGCGCAGGGCCCTGGTAAGGGCGACGCGAGCCGAGTCCATCTTGCTCCGGTTGTAGAAGCGAATGCCGATCTGCGTCCAGCAGTAACCGAAGTCCGGGTCGAGCGCGACCGCCTCCAGGCACCGTCCGGCGCGCGCCTCTTTGTACGCCTCGAAGGACGGCGTCGCGATCTCATAGAGTGGCCGCGTCGCGGCGACGACGGTGCGACGTTCCCCAAGCCCGCGACGGACCGCGCTCACCACCCGATCGAGCGTCCGGATCACGTCGTTCTGGTCGTTCGCGACTCCTTGTTCCGCCACGATGACCGTGCCCGTGTCCGCGGTGAGCACGCGCACCGTCACGGCGTAGGTCTGGCCGACCCGATCGAGCTTCGCCGCGACGACCGTGGCGATGGAGAGCCGCGTCGCCAACTCGCGCGCGACGTCCACGGTGAGGCGGGTCGTGTCCGGCTTGCCCGCGAGCCGGAGGCCGCTGCGCAGCAGATCCGACGGGAGAACGCTCACGATGTCCGACTGATCGAGACCAGTACTCACCAATCCCTGGGCCGCATCACGGACGTCCGGTTCGGCGGATCCGTCCACCGCGGCCACGATGGTGTAGGGTCGCTCGCCAGGCGGTGCAGTGGTGCCCTTCATGCGTCCCACGCCGAGCCACACGGCGGCCACCACGACCGCAGCTCCCGCGACGAGCCCCGCGATGCGCCCCCACCGCATCGCTCTGCGGCCCGGCATCGTCTCTCCCGGAGCGAGCGCTGGCTCTGCCACCGCCGCCCGCGGTGCGATGGCCTCCCCGAACTGCGCCACCGGGTTGAACCGATCCGCCGGCGTCTTCGCGAGATTCCGGGCAAGCGCCCCCGTCACCCAGCTCGGCACCGACGGCCGGATGGTCGTGATATTCGGCGGTTCAGCCGCGAGATGCTGGTGTACCAAGCTCTCGATCGTGGGCCCCGTGAACGGCGGCTGTCCCGCCAGCATCTCGTACACCACACAGCCGAGCGAGTAGAGGTCACTCCGCCCGTCGAGGTCCCGGCTCCCACCCGCCTGCTCGGGACTCATGTAGGTCGGCGTCCTCAGCGTCACCCCGGTCTCGGTCAAGCGGTCGCCACCGGCCGCGTCAATGGCCCGCGCGATGCCGAAGTCGGCTACCACCGCATGCCCACTAGCGAGCAGGATGTTCTCGGGCTTGATGTCGCGGTGGACTACGCAATGCGCGTGGGCGTAGCTGAGGGCGTCGGCCACTTCGCGACTGATCTGCAAGGCGTCGTCCAACGGAAGCTGCTTCTCGCGGGTGAGACGGTCGCGGAGGGACTCACCCTCCACATAGGGCATCACGTAGTAGAGGAGGTCAGCCGATGGCCGATAGCCGATGGCCGATGCCTCCTCGGCCGTGTCCGCCCGTCGGCCCGTCGGCCCGTCCGCTGTCGTGGATCGGCAGGATATGCGGGTGCGTGAGCTTGGCGGCGAGCTCAATCTCGCGCAGGAACCGCTCGCCGCCCAAGACCGCCGCGAGGTCCGGCCGGAGGACCTTGAGCGCGACGGGTCGGTCGAGCTTCAGGTCCTGGGCGAGGAAGACATGGGCCATGCCGCCCCGGCCGATTTCGCGGTCCACGCGATACCGCTCGGCGAGCGCTGCCTTGAGGCGGTCCAGCAGGTCGGGCATCGCGCCCTCCTCTGGTCAGCCTCCCGCTTCCCTACGATAGGGCGCGGAGGAGGAGGGCGGCAGAGGGAGTTACTCCATCCTCCGCTCCTTGCCGCCCGATCGCGCCAGGAGCCACGGTGGCTTTCACGGGCAACGCCCCATGCATCGGCGCACATGACAGAGATTGACAATTCATTTTATCATGATAAAATGAAGTCATGTTGAAGCGTGCACTACCGCTCCCAGCCGTTCCCGGTGAGAGCTTCTTCTTGTGGGGCCCGCGCCAAGCCGGCAAGAGCACCCTCCTCCGGGCCAGCTACCCCGCTGCGTCGGTAATCGACCTGCTGCTGACCGAGAACTTCGTCCGTTACGTGCAGCGCCCCGGGTTGCTGCGGGACGAGCTGCGGGACGCGGTCCCCGGCACGTTCACCGTGATCGACGAGGTGCAGAAGGTGCCGGCCCTGTTGGACGAAGTGCATTGGCTGATCGAGAACAAGCGGCTGGTGTTCGGACTCTGCGGGTCGAGCGCCCGCAAGGTACGGCGCGGCCATGCCAACCTGCTGGGCGGCCGCGCGGAGCGGTACGAGCTGTTCGGGCTGGTGTCGGCGGAGGTGGGCGCCGGCTTCGATCTCGTGCGGTTCCTCAATCACGGGTATCTGCCGCACCACTATCTCTCCGACCGCCCCGGCCGGCTCCTCCGCTCCTACGTCGGTGACTACCTCAAGGAGGAAATCGCCGCAGAGGGACTGATCCGGAACCTGCCGGCGTTCGCGACCTTCCTCTCCACGGCAGCGCTCTCGGATACCGAGCTCGTCAATTACACCAACATCGCCCGTGAGTGCGGTGTGTCGGGCAACGCCGTCAAGGAGTACTTCCAGATCTTGGTAGACACGTTGCTTGGACGGTTCCTGCCGGCGTACACCAAACGACCGAAACGCCGCGTGATCCAGGCGCCGAAATTCTACTTCGCCGATGTCGGCGTCGTGAACCATCTCGCGCGTCGTGGACCACTCGAGCCGGGCAGCGAGCTGTTCGGCAAGGCGCTCGAGAACTACCTGTGCCACGAGCTGACGGCGTATCGGGAGTACCGGGATCGGCCGTGGGATCTCCACTACTGGCGTCTCGCCAGCGGCATCGAGGTGGACTTCGTCACCAGCGACCTCGGGGTGGCCATCGAGGTGAAATCCACCCGGCAGGCTGGCGACCATCACCTGAGCGGGCTTCGGGCAATCGCCGTGGATCAGCGGCAACTCGGACGGAGGTTGCTGGTCTGTCTGGAGCCGAGGCGGCGTGTGACGGCGGACGGGATCGAGATCGTCCCGGTCCCCACGTTCGTCAAACAGCTCTGGAACGACGAACTGGTGTAGCGCATCCGTCGGAGGGTGGACGGGCGTCTTTCACGTTCTCCGAAGGTCGATCCGAAACCTACCCCTTCGGCCTCAGCAACGCCTGGTAATCCTCCCGCCCCCGTAACGACTCCAGGTCCATGTCCCGGTGCAGCTCGATCCCGTACGCCACTCCTTTGGACAGTGAGTTCTGGAGCAAGCGCATTGCCTCGTCCGGCTGGCCGAGCAACGCCGCGATGCCCGTCCGTACGTAGAGGCGTTGATACAGCAGATCCGGCTGAGGCATGTCGGCGATCTGGGTGCTGATCGCGGCCGCTGTCGCCGTATCACCCATCCGCGCCGCAATCGCGCCAACCCTCCCCAGGGCGCCACTGGCGTCGGACGACTTGCGCCTGCGCTTCGACGGTCAGCATATCAAGCCGGTCCGGGTACATCTCGCGCCCCCGCCGGGCCTAAACCCCATTCGGCTCGGGGGACATCCATACAACGACATGTTGCCGGTCTTGCGGGGACTTCCGAGGGTCGGTGCCGGAGTGCCGCGTTGCGGAAGCGGCATCTTGCCGCCCCAACGGCAGCGGAACAGCAACGGAGAATCGGGCTGCCACATCAGCGGACCGGCTCCGGGTTGGCGTACTTCACGAGCAACGCCTAAGGCCACCCGGCTCGTTCGCTGTGCGTGCCGTTCTTCAGGACGGGCCGCCGGAGGGTGCCGAGCCCGCACTTCAGTGCCGGACTCCACCGCCCGTGAGTTCTTCAGCCGCTCTGTTTCCAGCCCTTCGGCCGCTTCACCTCGGCCCGCTCCGCAACAGGCGCGTCCTCCTTCACCTTCCCCAACATCGCCGGCAGCTCGACCCCCGCCTGACGCGCCAACTCGTGCACGGCGGGCAACGAGCCGATGAGGCTCGAGAGGAAGTCGGCCGTGGCACCGCTGCCGCTGGACGAACCGCCGCGACCACCCTCCCACACGGTGATCTTGTCGATCTTCAAGTTCTGAATGGCCTTGACCTGCTCGGCCACCAGATGCGGCATCTGCTCGATGAGCAGCAGCGTGGGCGCGATGTGCGGGTTCTCGGCACACGCGGACACCAAGCGCCGGTAGCCTTCGGCCTTGGACTCCAGCACCTTGAGCGTGCCCGCCGCCTCCGCCTCGTATTTCGCGAGCATCGCGTCGGCCACGCCTCTCGCCTCGCGGCGTGACCGCTCGGCAGCCGCCTCGGCCTCGACCTCGACGCGCTTCTTCTCGATTTCCTGCGGTGCCAATTGTTCCTTGGCCAGACGGGCCAGCTCCCGCTCGCGCTCGGCCTTGAGCACTTCCTCCTCCGCGCGGGCGGCCGCCACCTTGGCCAGCTGCATGGCCTGAGCCCGCACCTGCGCCAACGTGGCGTTCGAGTTGGCGATCTCGGCTTGCGACGTGTTCTCGCCCTGGACCGCCTGGGACTCCGCGTGGGCCACCTGAATGCGCTGCTTTTGCTCCGCGTCCTTCTTGGCCGCGGTGGTCTCGGCCCCCCGCTGTGCCGTGGCGATCTCGGCGTCTCGCCGACTCGTCACCTCACCTTGCACGGCGGTCGCCTCGAAGGCCGCAACGGCCACGCGCTGTTGCTGCTCCGCGTCCTTCTCACCCTGCACCGCCGTCGCCGCCTCCTTCGCCACGCCGATCGTTTTCTCACGATCGGCCACCGCCTGACCGGTAGCGCCGTCGCGCTCCTGCTGCGCCACTTCGACGCGCGCGCGGTTGATGGCCTCGGCGGCGGCCCGCTTCCCGATGGCCTCGATGTAACCACTCTCGTCGGTGATGTCGCGGATGTTCACGTTGATCAGCGTGAGGCCGATCTTGTTGATCTCCTCCGTCACGTTCGTGTTGATCAACGTCATGAACTTCTCGCGGTCCTTGTTGATCTCCTCGATCGTGAGGGTGGCGATCACCAGACGGAGCTGACCCAGAATGATGTCCTGCGCCTGCTCCTGGATCTTGGTTTCGGACAGGTACAGTAGGCGCTCCGCCGCGGAGTTCATGACCACAGGGTCGGTCGAAATGCCGACCGTGAACGTCGCCGGCACGGCCACACGGATGTTGTTCAACGACAGCGCACCCTGGAGCGGAATGTCGATCACCATCGGCTCTAGCCCAAGAAATGCGTAGTCCTGCAAGAGGGGCACGACGAACTTGCCCCCGCCGTGAATACACTGGGCCGCCCGGTTGCCGCCTATCTTGCCGTAGATCACGAGCACACGGTTGCTGGGACAGCGTTTGTACTGCCGCACCACGAACACCCCGAAAAACACCAACAACAGGGTGATGGCCGCGGGAATGCCAAGCCAGATGGCCGGGAACGTGCCGATGTCGGCCTGAAGCGCGAACAACCCGGGGTGCAGCGGCATGATTCAGACTCCTGTGGGGGGCAGCTCCGGCGTGAGCCGCTCCACGGTGAGGGTGTTGTCTTCATTGACTGCGGTGACGCGAACGTGCGCGCTCGTCTCCAGGGCCGCGCCGTCGGTGACCGCCGGATAGTACTGCATGCGCTCGTTGACGATCACGCGCACGCTCCCCCGCCCGGAACGCTCGGCTGGGACCGTGACGTACACGACGCCTTCTTCATACAGGGCGCTCGAGATCAGGAGGGTCCCGCTGCTCTGCATCCGCGAGATCAACATGAGCAGCTTCCCGAGAATCCAGACCATCGCGCTGCCGGTGACGATGCCGACAGGAACGCCGAGCAACGCGGGGAGGCCCCAGCCGCGGACGACGCCCAGCCCGCCCCAGCCGAAACCCATGAGGAACGCCGCAATCGTCTGGATGGAGAGGATGTTGAACGAGGTGTCGGAATCGGGGTGCTGAAGGTCCATACCGCCGGCGTCGACGTCGCCGCCGCTCAGGTCGAAGCCGGCGTCGTGGTGGAAGTCGCCACCGCCCACCAGCATCAGGACGACCCGACCGAGGAAGAAGATCGTGCCGACGACCGCCGGAATCCCGAACCACACGGCGCCGCCACCAAA
>CAYWNR010000038.1:0-11542 GCA_964459705.1 uncultured Gemmatimonadaceae bacterium
ATCACTACCTCGGCGTGCTCGATCTGATCGCGCGGCGAACGCTCCCGGCGCTCATTTCGGTCAAGCCCACCCAGCTTGGGTTGGACTTCGACCCCGCAGGCTGTGTGGCGCGGACTGCCGCGCTCGTGGACCGGGCCGGGGGCCAGCGTGTGTGGATCGACATGGAAGACTCGAGCTACGTCGACCGTACGCTCGACCTGTTTCGCCAGCTACGCGCGACGCATGAGAACGTCGGCTTGTGCCTGCAGGCGTATCTGCGGCGGACCGCGACCGACCTGGAGGGCTTGCTCCCGCTCAATCCGGCCATTCGGTTGGTGAAGGGCGCGTACGCCGAGCCACCCGACCGGGCCTTCCCGGCCAAGCGGGACACGGACGCGAATTTCCGCGCGCTGGCCGCGACTTTGATCGACTATGCGGCCAAAGCAGGTGGCACGCCGCCCGTGTTCGGCACGCACGATGGCTCGCTCGTCACCGAGCTGCTTGCGCGCGCCACCGCCGCCGGACTCGACCAGCGCGCTTGCGAAGTCCATATGCTCTACGGGATCCGCACCGCGGATCAGGATCGGCTGGTCCAGGAGGGCTACGCGCTCCGCGTTCTGATCAGCTACGGCGGCGCGTGGTTCCGCTGGTACATGCGCCGGCTCGCGGAGCGACCGGCGAACGTGTGGTTCGTCGTGCGGAGCGTCGTCGGGTAGGAAGACCTGTTCGCGATCACCACTGGGGATCGGGTGCACGGCCGCGAGGAGGACGCGACTGAACTCGCGGCTTGGCCTCGGCCCGTGAACGGGCGCTCCCGAGGTCCGCTTCAGCGGACGGCGCCGAGTTGCGGCTTCCAGCCGCGCACCGGCGAGGGCGGCGCGCTAGGCGTGGGGCGGTGGGCACGGCACCGCACAGGTGTGCCCTGGATCACGGGCAGCAGTACACTCCGGTCGCATGTTGGGCGGTCGGGTGACACACGCAATCAGGAGCGACGCATGGGTATTGGCGACGAACCCCAATTCGGCACCGAAGAGCGCCGCCGCCGGCGACCGGAAACGCTGCGGTTGCGCGCGGTCATGCCGATGCTCCAGGCGTCCGACCTCGAACGCAGCCTCGCCTGGTACCGGGACATCCTGGGATTCGTAGTGGACCACGAGCTGGAGCGGGAAGGCAAGATCGTCGCCGCCCAACTCAAGGCGGGCAAGGTCCGCTTTCTGCTGGAACAGGACGACGACCCCGACCCTGCGCGAGAACGCGGCGAGGGCGTCCGCTTGTACCTGGCAACTCGACAGGACGTGCAGCGCCTTGCGGTCGCCATCCAGGAGCGCGGGGGAACGTTGGATGAGGCTCCCGATGACGCGCACGGGGGCAAGGACTTCGCCCTGACCGACCCCGACGGCTACCGCATCACGATCTTCTGCCGCCCAGACGCGCCGTGACCCTGTACGCGGGCACGAGCGGCTTCGCGTACAAGGAATGGAAAGGCAGCTTCTATCCCGCCGACCTCCCCAACGACGACATGCTCGGCCACTACGCGGGCCGGCTGCCGACGGTGGAGATCAACAACACGTTCTATCGGATGCCCAAGGAGTCCGTGGTGCTCGGCTGGGCGGACCAGGTTGGTGATGGATTCCGGTTCGTCCTCAAGGCCTCGCGCAAAATCACGCACTTCGGTCGCCTGAAGAACATCGAGTCGGAGCTCGCGTACTTCTTCCAGGTCTCGCAGGCCCTCGGGGCCAAGCGCGGGCCGTCGCTGTTTCAGCTCCCTCCCAACTTCAAGCTGGACCTCGACCGCCTGACGGCGTTTCTCGACCTGCTGCCGCGGGACTGGCGCGCGGCCATGGAGTTCCGGCACGCGTCGTGGTTCATCCCCGACGTCTATGCGGTCCTCAAGGCACACAACGTGGCGCTGTGCGTCGCCGACCACGGCGGTGAGGAAGAGGCCACCCCGTTCGAGTCCACGGCGGACTGGGGATACCTGCGGCTTCGGCGCGAGGCATACACGAAGGGCGAGTTGTCCGAGTGGACGAAGCGGATCGGAGACGCGGGTTGGCAGGACGCGTTCGTCTTCTTCAAGCATGAGGACGGCGCTGTAGGGCCGGCGCTTGCGGAGCAGTTCCTGGCTCTGGACGGTTGACGAAGCTAAGTCGCGAAACGCCTCGCTGCGTGATCCGAGTGCTCTCTAGGAACCCAGCCTTTGAGCCGCAAACCCTCCCAGCTACACCCCAACAAGATCGCGCGCCTCGCGGCGCCCAGGGCGCGCTGAGCCACATTCAGAGGTGGTGGACGCCGGCTGGCGCGAACGCTGAAGCGTGCAGAAACGCTCCTATCGCGTGCGAGCGAATCGCTCTATCACTCTAGAAGTGCCGGAGCGCACGCGCGTTGGCGCTCCACTCGGAGACCGCACCAGCGGCGGTCGCGCTTCGACCAATCGCTGCAAGTACCGCGACGCCTGAGCGTTGCGGCCTCACGAGAGCCCGCATCGACCGGCGTGAGCATAAAGATGGGATAGAGCAGTTCAAGAACTCGACAGCCGAGCACCGAGGATAAATGCGAGTACGCAGCGGCCGTCCCGGTGTGTTTCGGACGCGCGTAGACAGTGCGGCGTCTTGGTCGGTCGGATCAATGACCTACATACTACCGCTGCCTTGAACGCCCGGGTCCGTATCCAAGGGGAGCACCCAACATGTTGAGCTGTTCGGTCACGGTCGCCTGCGCAATTCCACCACGCGCTGAGCTGACGCCGAATCACCGGTTCTTGTATCCTCGACCGTCACGAGCAGACGGAGTATTCCTTCCAGATCAGGCAGCGTCAAGCTCAGGAGTTGGGGGTCCACGACGTCCTGCCACGCATGTTCGACATCCCACTCCATCGTGGTCGTGATACCTCGCTCCAGGCCCAGCAACCTCCCCAGTGCTCGGACGGCAGCGACCGCGACCGGGCGATTCTCGGCATCCCGAAGGTCGAACGTCACGCGATACCGCGCCGTCGCCGGCGCGACGGTCGTATCGCCCCGCGACAATCCATAGATCTCCCAGTAGAGCGCGAGGGGCGCACCCGGTGCATACGTGCTGTCGCCCCGCCCGAAGAACTGGACATCCTCCCGCCGGCGGACGCTCGCGGGCGCGGTGGCGCTATCGCCGAGCAGGAGCCCGGAAACGGTGAGTGCCGTTCCCGGCTGCTCGAGGTCGACCTCCGCCCGCGCCTGCCCAGCGACCGCGAGGTCCTGGCTTGCCGCCTCCGCCGCAACCCGGAGCTTCCCCCAGGGGACACTCGTGCGCCGGCTGAACACGATCTCGCTTGCCCACGGCTGGTGAAACCGTCGGTCGGCCACCATGCGGCCGCTCGTCCGGTCATGGACGAAGATCCCGAGATCGACCGATCGAGCGTGAGGTAGGGTCGTGGTCCCCCAGACCTCGAGAACAGGACCTTGTGGCCGCGGGAATGCCGTGACGATGGCGCTCGTCGGCTCGGCATGAAACGGCGGCTCGTAGGTGGATGCGACCGCGCGGTGGAGGAGTGAGTCGAGATGCTCGCTCTCGGTCTGGAACATGTGGCGCGCCGTCCGGCTTCCCAGAGCGCGTTCGAAGATGAACGGCGGCCCGTGATCGCCGTAGTACCAGAACTCCCACCGACCCCCGGCGTCGAAGGAATGACCGATCGACGGGCCGACGCATACGCCTTCGTTTTCCCTCTGCCTGCGAGTCATGTAGATCGACTGTTGTGCGCACGCGAGGGCCTCGGCAATCCCCTGGCGCTGCTCGGGCGTGATCTGCAGCCGACGATCGGCCGGCATGGCATACACTGCGAGGGGGAGGCCGTAGCGAATGATCAGTCGGCCCTGCGGAGTATCGCGCCCGCGCACCCCGCTGGCCGGGTCGGTGTAGAGCACGTCGGCCAGAACGATGCGGGCATAGTGGGTCATGCGGCGTTCATTGTGCGCCGTCAGGTACAGGGGATCCGAGAGCCCCCAGACAGCCTCCCCATAGATGACTTCCTTCCGGCCCGCCAGTCGCTCGCGCATCGACGTGTCGGCCACGAGCGCCAGGCCTTCATAGCGTGCCATCGCCTGGGGACCGAGCCAGTCCATGATGGAATCGAACACCGCTTCCGCCGCATGCATCTCGCCCAGCCGCACCTCAGCGGAGAGCACCGTCAGGAGCGTCCCGACGTCCGCCGTGTCTGCCTGCCGCGCTCGCTGCGCGATGGCGGCATACCGTTCCCAGTCACCCGTGACCGCCGCTTCGCGGAGCGCCAACCGGAGCGCCCCGGCATGGGTGGGGTCGTACTGCAACGCCGAGTCCAGCAAGCTACCGAGCAGAACCCGCTTGTCCGCCACGAGGGAATCCTCGCCCGGCGCTCTGCGCAGCCGCGCGCGGAAGTCGTCGGCGTGCACGAGACTCTCACAGAAGTAGCCCAAGCCCAGACAGTCCGGCGTGGAGACGGGAAGATCATGCACGAACACCAGGTGCTCGAACTCCCGCACCCACTGGGCAAGGGGCAGGGCGCGTCGGTAGTAGACCTCGGCCAGGAGCGCCGGGGTCTGTAAGGTCGAGTCTTCCGCGATCATGTCGAAGGCGCGGCCGGCGAGGCGGGCCGCATCGACACGGATGCCCTGCTTCTCCATGAGCCCGGAGTACTCCAGGAGGCAAAGGGGGTCGTTGCGCTTCTTGAGCGACCGATCGAACCACCGTCTGGCTTCGGCCCGGGCCTGCCAGTCCTCATGCAAGCTGGTGACGGTGCGGGTGAGGAGTGTGGCCAAGAGGCACTGCTCTGCCGCGGGCGATCGATTCGTGACGCGCTCCCGTAGGAGGTCGATCGCCTCGGCCGTATCCCCCGTGGCGAGGAGGAAGGGGACATCGTCGACTTCCTGTGCAACCGACCTCGCAAACGGGCACGCGACGAGCACAGCGAGACCAATCGCCCGTGCTAGGCGCCGGCAGCACCGAAGCAGCGATCGCTGCATACAGGAATGAAGGGCATTCCCGCCCAAGCCGTGATGCGGCATTCCGTCTCGCTCAGTTGGTACGCGAGCCAGAGGCTTCGAGATGAGCACGGCGCCGGCTCCTGAATCGACCCTACCTCAGGCTATGGAACGCACCTTGAACAGCGGGTGGTGTGCCGGTGACAGGAGCATGACAGACGGATTACAAGTGTCGGCTACCATGGACTTCGTTACGCCGGTTCGTCGAGCAGGACATCCTGCAGGCTCTTGGACCCCGCCGGACGGCGTACGCCGGCCATGAGTCCCTCGCGAAACACCACCAGGTCGAGGGCCCGCTCGACCGTCTCCGTCTCGGTTTCCGCGCCGAGGATGCGTTTGGCGCGATCGAGCTTGGCCTGACTGAGGCGCAGGTTCTTGCGGACTTTGTCGGAGCGGGTGGTCATGGTGCCGGCCTCAAGAACGTACAGACGTTTCGTATGATCCGCGCACTCATGAGTCAAGATCGGCTTTGCCTTGTCCACAGGGTCTAACTGCTTGGAATCACGCCCTGGCCCCACTCCGCCACCGCGTCCGCAATCACCCCGAGCACCGCCTCGGCTGTTTTGCCCGCCGCCTTCGGGACCCGAAAGCCGTGGTCGGCGCCATCCACAACGTGCAGCGTGGCGGACGCGCCGAGCGGATCGACGACCGACCGGATCAACGCGAGATCCGCGAGCGCGTCGCGCGTCCCCTGCACGAACAACATCGGCAGCTGGACGTTGGGAAGGTGCGCTGCGCGTGTCACGCCCGGACGTCCGGCGGCGTGGAGCGGGAACCCGAGAAACACCAGCCCGCGCGCACCCGGGAGACCCGACTGTGCGGCGGCGTGCGACGTCATCCGGCCGCCATACGACTTGCCCCCAGCAACCAGCGGCAGCTCCGGGGCGAGGTCGGCGGCTGTGGCGACCGCGGCGCGGACGGCCTCCTGCGCCACCTGTGGCGAGTCCGGCCGGCGGCGTCCCTGTTCGACATAGGGGAATTGGAACCGCAGCGTGGCGACCGAGCGGTCTGCGAGCGCCGACGCGATGCCTTCCATGAACGCATGCCGCATCCCCGCCCCGGCCCCGTGCGCGAGCACGTACAGCCAATTGGCGTCCGGAGGTCGCACCAGCACTCCACTCACCGGACCACTCGGCGTTTCGATCGTGACGGTCGTCGCGCTCATCAGCCCATCCGCTCCTGGAGCTTTCCCAACACGTGGACGAGGTCCGGCCGGTCTTCCAACACCCCGCGCAGCGGATCATCGGTCCGCGAGGCCAGCCGCTCTGGTACGCTGCGAATGGTGAACGTGCGAATGTCGAGCCCTGGCACGACCTCGCTCCAGTCGAGTGGGGTCGAAACGGGAGCACCAGGAAGTGGTCGCACCGAGAACGGGGCAACGAGCAGCTTCCCGCGCCCGTTCTGCAGGTAGTCGAGGTAGACCTTCCCTTCACGTTGCGTCGGCAGCCGGCGTACGGTCGCGATGTCCGCGAGGTCGGCGACCAGGACGCGCGCCAGCAGCTCGGATACGACCCGCGCCTGATCGTGCGTGCACTGTCGCCCGAGCGGCAACATCAGGTGCAGTCCGGTCGAGCCACTGGTCTTGATATAGCAGGGCAGCTCGATGGCCCGGCACAGCTCGCGCGCCGCATGCGCCACGGTGACCACGTCGGCGAACGGCGCCTCCTTGGGGTCGAGATCGATGATCGTCCAGTCGGGCTGCTCCAGCGTGGCGATCCGGCTCGCCCACACGTGAATGGGAATCGTGCCGAGGTTCGCGACGTACGCGAGCGAGTCCGCGTCGTCCGCCACGAAATAGCGCACCTCGCGCTCCGCGTCGTCGCTGTAGACGACCTCGGTGCGGATCCAGTCCGGCGCGAACACGGGCGCGTCTTTCTGGAAGAACGACTTGCCGTCGATCCCGTCGGGGTAGCGGGTCATGACGAGCGGCCGGTCCTGCAAGTAGGGGAGCATCCACGGGGAGACCGTGCGATAGAACGCGATGAGGTCACCCTTCGTGTATCCCTCGGCATGCCAGAAGACCTTGTCGAGGTTCGAGAGCGCCACCTCGACACGACCCGGCCGTACCTTGGGCGCCGCGGCCGGCGTCGATTCCCCGCCCCCGTCATCCCGACGGAGACAATCCTCCGGCGGCTTGTCGTCCCGGAAGCGCACGAAGACCGGCTGGCGCAGCAGCCCTTCCTCGGTCACTTCCTTGTAGCGCACCTCGGTCACGATCTCCGGCTTGATCCAGCGATGTTCCGCACCCGTCGGGGCGCCCTCGCACGCGGGCTCGTCCTGGAGTAGCCCTTCCAGGGTATCATGCACCGCCGTCAGCTCGTCGGTGCGGAACCCGGTCCCCACGCGTCCGGCGTACACCAGCGCGTCTCCGTCATACCACGCGACGTGCAACGCACCGAATCCCGAACGCGAGCCCTTGGGCGCCGTGAATCCCACCACGACGAAGTCGTCGGCCCGGTCCGCCCGCACCTTGAGCCAGTGGCTCGACCGTCCCGCCCGGTACGGGGAATCGCCGCGTTTCCCGACCATGCCCTCGAGTCCGAGCTTCTCCGCTTGCGCGAAGAACGCCGTGCCCTGGCCTTCGACGTGGTCGGCGTATCGCAAGGGACCCACGTCGGGAAGCAGCTCCCGCGCGATGGCCTTCCGCTCCACCAGCGGCAGATCGCGCAGGTCCCAATCATCGAATCCCAACAAATCGAACACGTAGAACGCCGCCGGCAGCTCCACCGCCGCCCGCCGCACGTCCGGTCCCCGCGTCAGGCGTGCTCGCTTCTGGAGTCGCTGGAAGCTGGGCAGGCCGGCGGCGTCGTGCACCACGATCTCCCCGTCGAATACCACGTGCTCGTACGGCAGCGCCCTGAGGGCGCGCGCCAGCTCCGGGAAGCTCGGCGTGAAGTCGTTGCCGTTCCGTGAAAGCAGCTGGCACGCCCCGCCCCCGGCGGACGCGAGCATCCGGTAGCCATCGTACTTGATCTCGAAGATCCAGCCGTCTCGGTCGAACGCTTGCGGCTCGGTTTCCGCCAGCATGAGGTCACCGGCCCGTGGCTCGACCCGCGCGCGCGGCGCGCGCGACGCCTCCAGCCGTTCGCGCACCGCAACGGCCCGATCTCGTCCGTCGCGCAGATCCTCGACGGTGAGACCCGAGAGCACCGAGACCTCGGGGAACACGTCCCCGGGATCGCGGACGTGCTGGTCGCGCTCCTTGATCAAGAGCCACTCGCGCTCCCCCCGCTTGATCTTCACGAGCGTCCAGCGGCCCCGCAGCTTGTAGCCCTTGAGGTCGAACAGGAGCTTCCCCTTCGCCAACCCCGCAATGGGGTCCTCCAGCGGCACCCACTCCCCCCGATCCCACACGATGACGGCACCCGCCCCGTAGTTCCCTTCCGGGATGAGCCCTTCGAAATCGGCGTACTCCAGCGGGTGGTCTTCGACGTGCACCGCGAGCCGCTTGTCGGCGGGGTTTGACGAGGGCCCTTTGGGCACCGCCCAGGACCGGAGGACCCCCTCCATCTGGAGCCGGAGGTCCCAGTGCATGTGGCTGGCGGCGTGCTTGTGGACGACGAACAAATGGCCGTCGGCCCCGACCGCCGCCCCCGCCGGTTCGGGGGTCTGGCCGAGCGACCGCTTGGCGCGATACGCGCCCAACGGGTGGGGACTGGGGGGGCCCGTTGCGTCCATGAATGGGGAATCCTATAGTACCCTTTCTATGAGCGCACGTCCTATTCAATCCGCGACCCTGTCCTTCGGGCTCGTCTCGGTACCGATCCAGCTCTACTCGTCGTCCGAGTCGCGTTCGTCCATCTCGTTCAACTGGCTGCACAAGGAATGCGGCTCCCGCCTCAAGCAGCAATACGTCTGCAAGCAGGACGGCAAGGTGGTCGAGAACGAGGACCGCGTGAAGGGCTACGAGTTCGGCAAGAACCAGTACGTCACGTTCACGCCCGAAGAGATCAAGGCCCTCGAAGAACAGAAGAAAGACACGATCGACATCGCCGAGTTCGTGCCCGCCGATCAGGTGGGCCGCCAATGGGTCAGCAAGATCTACTACCTCGGCCCCGATAAGGGGGGCGGTCGGGCATACCGCCTGTTGAGCGCCGCACTGCGGGAGACCGGCCTCTCGGCGATCGCGCGGCATTCCGCGCGCGGGAAGCAATACCTGGTGCTCATCCGTCCCGAAGGCGACGGGCTGGTCCTGGAGCAGTTGTACTACGCGGACGAAATCCGCCCGTTCGCGGAAGTGCCCCTAGATGAGGGCGACCTGAAACCCGACGAGCTGAAGCTCGCGGTCCAGTTCATCAAACAGGCCGCCGCGGAATCGTTCGATCCGACCAAGTACGAAGACAAGGTGCGGAAGCGCATCCTCGCGCAAATCGAACGGAAGATCGAGGGGAAGGAGATCACCGCGGCGCCCGAGGAGGAGCCGCAGGCGCAGATCATCGATCTCATGGAAGCCCTGAAGCAGAGCCTCGCCCAGTCCGCCGCCAAGAAGGAGCCCGGCACGGCCGCCGCGACGCCCCGGCGCAAGGCCGCGGGCGGCGACGCCTAACGCCGATGTCCGGCTTCGGCACCGCCGAAGTCGCCCGGCTCCTCGGGTTGACCCCGCGGCGGATCCAGCGGTTTGCCCGTGCTGGGATCGTGCGACCGGCGCGCGGGCTCCGGGGCGCGTACCGGTTTTCGTTTCAGGATCTGGTCCTGCTTCGCGCCGCGCAGTCGCTGACGGAGGCGCGCGTGCCGGATGTGCGGATCCACCGCGCCCTCCGCTCGCTCACCCGGCAGTTCCCCACTGATCGCCCACTGTCCGAGCTTCGCATCACCGCGGAGGGCGACCGCGTGGTGGTCCACGACGGGGATGCCGCCTGGCTGCCGGAGTCCGGGCAGCTCACGCTCGACTTTCTCGTCGGGGAACTCGCTACCAAAGTCGCGCCGCTCGCCCGGCGCCATGCCCGCCGGCGCGGCGGTGAGACACCGGCGGATGCGGATTCGTGGTTCGAGCTGGGACTCGAGCTGGAGACCGTCGCTCCCACCGAGTCCGAGGAAGCGTATCGCCACGCGCTGGCGCTGAATCCCGACTTCGTCGACGCGCTGGTGAACCTCGGCCGCCTCGTCCAATCGGGCGGTCGGCTGCACGAGGCGGAAGATCTCTACCGCCGAGCCCGCACCGTGCAGCCCGAGCTGGCCCTCGCGGCGTTCAATCTGGGGACCGTGCTCGACGCACAGCAGCGGGCACAGGAAGCCATTGACGCGTACGTGGTCGCGGTGGATCTGGATCCCGGATTCGCCGACGCACATTTCAATCTCGCCGGCCTGTACGAACGTCGGGGGAACGCCGTTGCCGCGTTCCGGCACTTGCGGCGGTACCGGGAGCTGACGGGGAGACGGAAGGGGTAGCCCGGCGGACCCGAGGGTCCCGGCGGTCCCGGCGGATTCGAGGGACCGAGGGACCCGAGAGACTTGGCGGAACTGCGAGATCTTCCAGCACCGCCGGGACCGCCGGGACCGCCGGGACCGCCGGGACCGCCGAGTCCGCCGGTCCGCCGGGTCCGCCGGGTCCGCCGGGTCCGCCGATCATCTGGGCTTCAGCCGGTTTTCAACCCCTCTTTACCCTGGATGCCGTATGGAGGAGCGCGGGGCGTCCAGGAGGGGTCCATGCCGATCCAGAAGCTGAAGCAGTTCCTCGACGGCCGT
Source organism: uncultured Gemmatimonadaceae bacterium (assembly GCA_964459705.1). Classification (GTDB taxonomy): domain Bacteria; phylum Gemmatimonadota; class Gemmatimonadetes; order Gemmatimonadales; family GWC2-71-9; genus JAOTWJ01. The sequence goes on from CAYWNR010000038.1 coordinate 10,650, forward strand.
GGCATCCGCTACGTCACCGTCCGTCACTCGCCGGCGTTCACATCGCAGGAAGTGGCCGCGAGCGCGCACATCTCCGGCTACGAGATCGCCAAGACGGTGATGGTGAAGGTGGACGGCAAAATGGCCATGGCGGTGCTGCCGGCCCCCTTGCACGTCGACCTGCAGCATCTCACGGAGCTCATCGGCGCCGACCATGTCGAGCTCGCCAGCGAAGGGGAGTTCAAGGCCCTGTTCCCCGAGTGCGAGTTGGGCGCCATGCCGCCCTTCGGAGCGCTGTACGGCATGGAGACCTACGTCGCCGAACGCCTGTCCAAAGACGAGTACATCGCGTTCAACGCGGGGACGCACACGGAACTCTATCGGATGCGCTACCGCGACTTCGAGCAACTAGTGGCGCCCAAGGTTCTGGCGTTTTCGCAGTAGCCTCGAGCGACGCGCCTTTGCCGGGGATACACCCCGAGGGCTGGTCGCGAGTGTTCGGCGGCCTGAAGCCGCCGCTCGGCGCTGCCGTGTGAACCGGCTGCCCCCCGCTTCATGCGGGAGAGCCGAGTCGCGGATTCATTCCGTGGATCCCGCGGAGAACGCCGATTGTCCCCGGAGTGGTTCGGCGGCCTGAAGCCGCCGCTCGGCGCTGCCGGGTGAACCGGCTGATCGCACCCGCTTCATGCGGGAGAGCCGCGCCGCGGGTCGACCCCGCGCAATCCCGAGAAGCGTCGGTGTCCAAAGAGAATGGGCGCCCGGCTCTAGGCTCGGGCGCCCGGGTCCTCCATAGGGAGGATCTCTCAGTCGAGCGGCGTCGCGTGGCCACTTTGCGGGTCACCGCCCGGCAACACACCCCGCGCTGTTGCCCGCTCGCGCGGGCCCGCAACATGCGGTCGGCTACCCTCGCTCGG
>CAYWNR010000038.1:11642-13780 GCA_964459705.1 uncultured Gemmatimonadaceae bacterium
GTCTGGTAGTACCCCGGCAGCTCGTAGTCCTCGACGCCCACGACGTACACGCGCGAGAACTCCAGGCCTTTGGTGGCGTGGAGCGTCAGGAGGTTGACGCGGTGGGGCCCGACTTCGGCGTTCTCGGAGGTCGAGAGTGCGACGCGCTCGAGGAACTGATCGATGCTCGCCGCGAGCGTGTCCGCGGTGCAACTCTCGACAAGGCGCATGAGGCGCGCGTAGGTCTCCGGATACCGTTGCTCACCCGTCCGATGCTCCCGCAGCCGATCCATCAGCGCCTGCCCGCCGAGGCGCTCGATCACGACCTCGAGTGGCGGGAGATCCGCGGCGTCGAGCCGCCGTCGCTCAGCCTCGTAGAACTCGAGGCAGTCGCTGTGTGGTCCGAGCGCGTAGACCCGCCCGATATTGCGGAAGACCTCGGCTTCGTCCGACGCGGGGCCGTCCGCGAGGGCAAGGCCCAGCGTGACGTAGTCGAGCAGGTGCACGAGCGCGGACTTGCGTGCGCGGGCCAGCTGCAGGTCCACAAGCCCCCGGAACACGGCCGCCAGGACTTCCGCGTCGTCGAGCGCGTGGTGTGCCCGGCCCTTCGGGACACCGAACCGCTCCGCCAGGGCGCCCAGTGACGCCCCACTCTCGAACAGCGCACGGGCCAGGACCAACGAGTCGTACACAACGAGGTCGTCGGCACCGCCGAGTGCGGCCGCCATGCGGCGCAGCACCGGCACGTCGAATCCGAAGCCATTGTGGGCCACCAGGATGTCCGCGCCAACGAACGCACGGAACGTCGGCCAGACCTCCTCGAACCACGGCGCATCCTGCAAGTCGGCGGCACCGTAGCCGTGGACCTGCCGGGCGCCTTCCTCCACATCGACGCGCGGCCGCACGAGTGAATGGAACCGCTCGACGACCGCGCCGTCGCGCACCCGGACCGCTGCCAGCTCCACCACCTCGCACCGATCCACGTCCACGCCCGTCGTCTCCAGATCGAACGCCACGAAATCGGCGAACGCGTCCGCCAACGCGCGCCCGTGCACGAGCTGCAGCGCCTTGAACACGGTCAGCGGGTCGGCATCGATCGCCACGGCGCCCACGTCGCGATCGGCGGTGCCGCTTCCGTACGCGGCCAGTGTCAGGCCGCCCGCGAGGAGCAACCCGCGCACGGCCACCCGGTCCGGACTCCCCCGAGCAACCACCGCGCGCCCGCGCCCATGGAGGAGGGGTGCGAGGTGATCCGCGAGCGCGACGGCGTCGGGCCGATCCGCCGGATCGGTCAGCTCGTCGTGTCGGTCTTCGAGGGCGTTGGTGTACTTGCCAAGGCGCTGGCTGAGTAGGTCTTCGACGAGTCCGGCCAGCGTCCGGTGCCGGCGCGCGAGTGCCGTGAGGCCCTCAATATGATAGAGCAGCCGCCAGGCCTTCTTGGCATCGGCGGATCCCGGCGGCTCCGCCCGGGCAAACGCCCGCATGGCATCGAGGAACTCACCGGAGGATCCGCGAGCCTCGCGGCGCACCCGATCGACCAGTACCTCCGGGAGCACGAGCACGGCGAATCGCTCGACGAGCAACGGATCGTCCGGCTGGCGGATCAGGCGCAGACCGGCGATCACGACGCCGGCGATCTCGTCGTCTTGCAGCGCGCGCCCGCGCGCCAGACGGCACGGGATGCCCTGCCGCACGAGGGCCCCTTCCAACGCGCTCCCGGTCACATGCCGGCGGTAGAGCACGGCGTAGTCGCCCCACGCGGTGCCGGCTACCGCATGGTCGGCGGCCAGGTCCTGCAAGAGAAACGCGGTCTCGGCCTGTTCGTCGGGAAACGCGTACGCCACCACCGGGAACGCCGATTCCCGCTCGGCCACGAGCGCCTTCGTGAACAGGCCCTCTTCGACACGAATCAGCTGGCGCGCCCTCTCGAAGATGGGCTTGGCACACCGCCGGTTCTCCTCGAGGACGATCGGCTCGGCAATGCCAAAGTCCTCCGTGAACCGCCGCAGGATCTGCGGATCGGCTCCGCGCCAGGAGAAGATCGATTGCTCGTCGTCGCCGACCCCGAACACGTTCCGATGGTCCGCCGCCAGGGTGCGGATGATGAGATACTGGGCTGGATCCAGATCTTGGAACTCGTCGACCAACACCGCATCCCA
>CAYWNR010000039.1:0-4112 GCA_964459705.1 uncultured Gemmatimonadaceae bacterium
CCAGTTCTGGGAAGGACAACTCGAGTCGCTCGCCCGCTACCTGGAGCGCGGGAAGGGCCCTCGACGCATACCCCAGCAGGAGGACCAGTCATGAGCACCGATACCGGTACGTCGCTACGGATCTCTCGTACCATCAAGGCCGATCGCCAAACCGTGTTTCGCGCGTGGACGGAACCTGCGCAGCTCCGGGAGTGGTCGTGTCCCGAGGGGGGGACCGTGCTGGACGCCCAAGTCGATCTCCGGGTTGGAGGTCGCTACACCATTCAGATGAAGGTGGCGGACGGAACCGTGCACACGGCGGCGGGTGCGTATCGGGAGATTGAACGCCCGCGGCGCTTGGTCTATACGTGGGACTGGAAGGAAGGGGGCGTCGGCGAAACGGTGGTCACCGTGGAGTTCCACGACGTTGATGGCTCCACGGAAGTGGTCCTCGTCCACGAGTTGTTCCCCAACGCGGAAGCCGCCGAGCGGCACCAGCGGGGCTGGACGAGCTGCCTGAACCGGCTCGAGGGGATGTTCGTGTAGGCGCTATCGCCGCTCGATCGACAGCAGGCGCACGATCGGCCCCACGCCGCAGTACGTGGCGACATCCACTGTGGGCACGACCACGGCGCGGACGCTGAGCCCCTGTACGCGGAAGTCGCTCGGTAATCCCAGCGGTTCGTAGGTGACGGAGTCGGTCTTCAGGGCCCAGCACTCGCGGCCCAACTCCACGGAGGCGTCGATGGCGGATGCGCCCGGTACCAGCACGACGAAGACGGTCTGGGGATCCGCTACCTGCTCGCCACCCTGGCCATCCGGCACGATACGCCACCAGGCCACGACGGCTTCGGTCGCGCTCGGCGTATAGCCGGCGATCGCGGAATACGGAATGACCGTGTGCTCGCCGGGATCGAGTCGGCAGGTCGTGAGGTCCGCGCACGGGCCCCACAACGCCAGCGCGGTCTCGAAGTACCGCCGCTCGAGTGCCGTATAGACGATGGGACCATCGGTCGAATTCTGAAGCTCGATCCCACCCTCCGCGCGAGCAACGGCGATGACCTCGTTCGCCCCGGGGGCCTGGTCTGAACATCCAATGAGAGCGGCGGCGCCGAGGATCAGCAGCGCCACCGGGTGTCGTGGTTTGAGAACTCGCATGGGATTCCGTCCGGTGGTCTCACACAACCTGAATACCCTGTTCAGGTTCGTGTCGTCACCTGATCCAGCGCTCCGGCCCCCATCCTTGGAGCCAGGTCCTCCTGCGTCTCCCGCCCCTCCCGCGTCACCCTCTCCCGCAACAGCGGGAGAGGGCGGGGTGAGGGGGGACGGGTGCGGTGGGAGCTAGTGCTCTACGTACCGGACGATGTCGCCCCGCTGCGCCGTGAAGTTCCCAACGGGTGCGGCAATCAGGAACTTCTCCTGCACGTCGGTGATCCGCATCTGGCCGAGCTTCGTCTCCGTTTGTCCGAGCGAGATGCCGGTCTCCGGATCCACGAGCTTCTCGCCGCCGCGGAAGACCTCGAGCACGTCGCCCGGCTTGAGCCCGCTGTCCTGCCCGGCGTTCACATAGATCTGGCTGCCCCGCTGCGTGACCACGCGGCCTTCCCAGGGCGTATCCCCCAGCTCGTCGACCAGCTGCTTCACCGCCTTGGACACCGCTTCGCGCGTCGCCGCGCCGAGGGGAGTCTTTTCGAACTCGGCCTGGTCGTAGTCGAACACCGCGGTGCCGAGGTCGAAGTTCGTCATGCTCTGCTCGGCTTCGGCGTCACTTTGAATCGACGTGGTGATCTGGCCAGTCTCCACCTCGACGACGCGGCTGTCGAGCACGAGCTTGGCGGTGATCTTCGACTTCCCGCCTCCCAGGCGTACGCGACCCGCGATCGGCACCTTCACCGGAACCTTGACCGCGCCGCCTTTCGTCGAGGCGGATTGGCCGTAGCTGAACTCCGTGATTTCCGGGCGAATGAGGAACTGCGCGCCCACCAGCCGGCCGACTTGCGAGGCGGTCTCTTGGTTCACGGCCCCGCTCTGTTGCAGATTCTGCTCGGCGAAGACGTCATCGATGGCCTTGCGTTCCACGACGATGAACCGACCGGTCTTGAGCAGCTCGGACACCATCATCTCGGTAAGCCCGCGCGCGAACGTCTGCCGTTCCCGTACGAACGTGTTCGGCCCATTCCCGCCGGACATCCACGCGCTTTGCACGACGCCGGGATCCCATTCCGTCTCCATGACCGCGATGCGGACCTTCGGCCCACCCGTCGGTCCCTGTTGGGCTGTGACCGCGCAAGGCGCAACGGCGATGAGCGCCAGCGGTACCATGACCATCCCGCGCATTCCGTACCTCCTACGGCTTTCGGACGCCTAATCGAGAGGGATCGCGGCGCCTGGTCCCGCGATTCCCGAGCTACGCTTTGTGAGATCGAACCCGCGGCCCCGGAGATGGGTCAGGACGACGGGGTGTGTGCGAGTCCTAGGTTACGCCGCGCCGACGACGCTGTCCAGGCGACCCGTGCCCGGCTGACCCCGGCCCCTCGCCCGCATCAGCGGGAGAGTCCCTGCCCGAACCATCACCACCCACGCGCCGGAACGCCCCGGATTGACAGAACGGCTGGTCGTGCTATTTTCTTAGCAGTGTAGTGTTGATTTTTTAGCACGACCGGCTCCGTGACTCCGAACCGGATGCCGGCCCGTACGGCCAGAAAGGCGTCCCATGAATCGAGATCGACCCCAGCTTTCCCGGCGCGAGCGGCAGATCGTCGATGTCCTTTATCGACTTGGAGATGCGACCGCCCAGGACGTGCTCCACCAGCTCCCCGATCCACCGAGCTATTCGGCCGTGCGCGCATTGTTGCGCATCTTGGAAGAGAAGGGACACGTCAAGCACCGGCAGGACGGGCCGCGGTACGTCTACACGCCCACGGTACCGCGGGAGCGAGCCCGTGCCTCGGCCCTGCGGCAGCTCGTGGGGACGTTCTTCGGTGGTTCGGCGGGCGCCGCCGCTGTCGCGTTGTTGGATCTCTCGCGGGACGACCTCTCGGAAGACGAGCTGGCGCAGTTACAGGACCTGGTCGTCCGCGCCCGGAAGGAGGGACGCTAGTCATGCCGAATCTCCCCATCGTCGCCGCGTGGGGCCTCAAGGCCACTCCCCTTCTTTTCGGCGCCTGGGCGCTGTCCGCCCTGGTTCCTCGGGCGAGTGCCGCCACGCGTCATTTCGTGTGGGTGCTGGCGCTTGCCGCCACGCTCGCGCTCCCCATGGTGGCCCTGGTCGCGCCCCGGTGGGAGGTCCCTGTGCCTTCCCGCTTCCGGCCAGCCGCCCCCACAACATCCGCGACGCCGGTCTCGCCGATCCCGTCCGCCAGGTCCGTCGTGCCCACCAGTTCCATCGGGTCCGCCGGGTCCGCCGAGACCATCGGGTCCGCCGGGACCGCCGGGTCCGCCAGGTCCGTCCTCCCTTCGCCCACCGCCATCTGGGACTTCGGCGCCGCGCTCGTCGGGCTCTTTCTCCTCGCATCGTTGTGGGGAACGGCCCGCCTCGCCCGCAGTGCGGTCGTGGTTACAGGCGGCACGCTGCACGGTGAGGTGCGCGACCTCGCGAGACGGCTCGGCCTCCGCCGGTCGGTGCGAGTGCTGCGGGCGCATGGTCAGGCGATGCCCATGACCTGGGGCGCGTTCCGCCCGACCGTCTTCCTTCCAGCCGGGATCGAGGCGTGGCCGGTGACCCGGCGCCAGACCGTGCTGCTCCACGAGCTGGCACATGTGAAGCGATGGGATTGGCTGACCCAACTCCTCGCGCGCGTGGTGTGCGTCGTGTATTGGTGGCATCCACTTGCATGGGTCGCGGCGCGACGACTGCGGGAAGAGCGCGAGTTGGCGTGCGACGACCTCGTGCTCGCTCATGGAACCGTCCCGTCCGCGTACGCGGGCGATCTGCTGGAGATTGCGCGCGCGTTCCGAGCCAACGTCGCAACGTCGCTCGCCGCGGTGGCCATGGCTCGTCGGTCGCAGCTGGCAGGACGTCTCCTCGCGGTCCTGGACGCCACGCGTGCACGCGGGTCGCTCAAGCGGTCCCACCTGGTTCCTGCCATGGGCGCGGCCGCGGTGCTGTTGATTCCACTTGCCGGTGTCGCGAC
>CAYWNR010000039.1:4212-13682 GCA_964459705.1 uncultured Gemmatimonadaceae bacterium
CGGCCCGTCGGCCCGTCGGCCCGTCTGTCCGCCCAGTCTCGGAGCACGATGCTCTGCGACTGGTCCGCGAAGAGCGACAACAACTCGTCGTCCACGAGTATCAACGACGCACACATGATGATCCAACTCTCCCGCGGCGACTGCACGCTGACCGTGCGGGCCGAGGGCGAGATGGGCGGGTACGCCTCCGCACCCACCGGGAAGGGCATGACGTTCAGCGACGACGACCGCGACATCGTGCGGCTTCCCGAACACGGCTACTTCGAGATCGAAGAGCGTTCGGGTCGGAGCCGCCGCCGGGTCGAGGTGACGGAGGCGGACGGCAAGCTCGAGCGCCGCTGGTTCGTGGACGGTGGCGAGCAGCCGTACGGCGACGTGGCCCGCGCCTGGTTTGGTGACGCCTTGGTCGTGCTCGCCCGCCGCGCCGGTATCAACGCCGAAGCCCGCGCGGTGCGGATCTTCCAGTCGCAAGGGGCCGACGGACTGATCGCCGAGATTGCGGAGCTGCAGAGCGACTACGTCGCGTCGAAGTACTACCGGGTCCTGTTCGATCGCGCGCAACTCTCATCCGCGCAACTGGCCCGCCTCCTCGATGATGCGGCCGGGCGAATCAACTCGGACTACGAGTTGGGTCGGGTGTTGAGCACCCTCGCCGCCCACGGTCCACTCGACCAGGACGTCCAGCGGGCGTACGTCCGCGCGGCGAACAGCATCGACTCCGATTACGAGCACGGCCGCGCCCTCGGCGCGCTGGTGCAGTCCAGCGACCTCGACGTGGATGCGATGGACGCGATCTTCGCGTCGGCCAGCCGCATCAACTCTGACTACGAGCGCTCGCGGCTGATGCTCGCCGTCGCGGAGCGGTATCCATCCGGCAAACCCCTTCCCGCTTCCTACCTGACGGCGGTCGGTGGGATGAAGTCGGACCATGAGCGCGGCCGCGTGCTGACCGCGCTGCTCAACCGCGACCGTCTATCCTCGGACGACCGTGGGCGCGTACTGGCGGTGGTGGAGAAGATCCAAAGCGACCACACGCGGGGAGAAGTGCTCCTGGGAGTGATCGAGCGCGGCCGCCTGGACGAGGCCACGCGGGCGCCCTTCTTCCGCGCAGTCGGAACCATCGAGTCCAGCTTCGAACGGCAGCGGGTGCTCACGGCGGTCATCCAGTCGGGGCCGGATGAAGCGACGATGCTCGCGGTGCTGGAAGCGGCGCGCGCCATAGACTCCGATCACTCGAAGGCGGAGGTGCTGGTGGCCGCTGCCACCAAGGGGCTGACGAGCGACCGGGTGCGAGCCGCGTACGCTGCGGTGGCGGAGACGATCGCGTCGCGGTCCGATCGAAACCGAGTCTACCGAGCGGCTGGATTGCGTCAGGGGTAACCGACCGCGGGCGCGAACGCGATGATCCGGGGGGCGGGCGCCGGGCTCACTGCCTTGTCGAGCCGCCCGCCCTCGGACTCAGGGGTGTCTGATCCAGAAATTGACCGCGAAACACCCCGGAACTGGCACGGGGTGGCCGTCCCGGGTGGCTGGCTTGAACGTGGATCGCGCCAACATGTCCCGCGCTGCTACGGTGAAGGCTGGATCCGTGCTGTAGAGAACGCGGAGGTCCTGGTCCATCGCTGCGCGCCCGGTCGTGTCGACGATGAACCTGAACGCCACAAGCCCGGGAATGCCCCGACTGAGCAGGCTCGGTGGGTAGAGAGTCTGGGGTGAGTAGAGCTGCTCCGCATTGAGTTTCTCGTCCGGACCCACGCCGCATTGGTCGAGGCTGGCCGCTCGGAGGGGGTCGGTGAGGTGGCTTTGACGGGCTTGTCGGGAGAACTCCTCGAAGAGCTGCTTCGCTTGCGAGCCTTCGACGGAGAACGTCAACGGCTCCTCGTGCCTCTCCTGGAACGACAGCAGCACCCGCTTGCTCCACCGGTTGTGTTCGCGTTTGCGGGCGGCGATCACGATGCCATGGCGCAGGTCGCCCAGGCGTGGTGTCGCGAGCTGCGTCGGGGGGTCGTGGGGTCCGGCGGCGTTTGGCAGCAACATCAACTCGGCATCGCCGAGCCATGTCAGGACCACCGCCGGATCGAATCGGGCCACGTACGTCCGCGGCTCGGATCGGCCAGACTTGTCCACCAGGGCGATCACCCACAATTGCACACCGTTGGCAGTGTCCGCCTTGATGAGGAACGCCAACGAGCCCCAGTCGAGCCAGGTCGTCGTGGTATCGGTCTGTTGAGAGGCAGCGACCGTCCAGGGTGTCGCCGTTGCTACCATGAGGAGGGCAACGAGAAGCCACCGTGGGGTCGCGGAGGCAGTACGCCGCGCGTGGGATCTCAAGAAGCGCATGGAGCCTCGGCGTCCGAGATGCTCTACGGTGCAGTCGCGGACGAGGGATGGCAAGGCTGGCAAGCTCCGTCGGAGGCCTGCAGGCCGGCGGGGGCCGAAAGCTGTGCGACCGGCCGCTCGATCAACGCTTCTCGCGGGGCGCCGACACCCGTACGACGTGCATGGTTTTGATCGTCGTGCCCCGCAGCGTGGCGGTGAGCCGCTGCTCCGCGGGCGAAGCCCCGGGTGTCCATCGCGTCGTCGCGTGGCCCGTCGTGTCGGTCATCACCCGCGATGCAGAGAGCGCCCCGCCAGTGGCGGCGAACACCACGAGCACATCGGAAGCAGGGTTGCCGTACGCGTCGGCAACGACTGCGGTGATGCGGGTACGGGTTCCGGTCGTTCCCCTAGCCGGAGGGTTCTGAAACGTCACGTTGGCCACGGCGCCCGGTCGGGCGCGAGCTGTGATGGTGACGAGCGAATCTACACGTGCGGCTCGCACCTCGAGCGCGTTCGGGCCGGCCCGACGACCAAGTCGCCAGAGCACCGTCGCCCGTCCGGTCGAATCGGAAACCGGCGCGCTATCGGGGACGGAACCTTGGAGCGCCCGTACGCTGAGCTGCACGTCCGGGACCGCGTTTCCCAACGCGTCGCGGACACCAATCGTCACGACCTTTGCCAGCCGGGTTCCGACGGTTCCCACCTGCCGCTGACCGCCAAGCACCACAAGGCGGGCTGGTGCCGCGGCCGTCACCGTCGCGGTGATGGAGACCGGTGGAACCGTGCGTGGGTTGCCCACCTGCACGCGAAGACGTTGACGACCGGCGCGCGGGCCGAGCGTCCAGTGTGCCCGTGCCTCGCCTAGAGAGTCCGTTCGCGGGGACTCCGGCTCGATGGTCCCTCCATCGACGACTCGCCACGCGATGGGAACATCCGCGACTGCCGCGCCCGTGGAATCCGTGGCCCGCACCACGACCGGGGCCGCCACGGCTTCCCCGACAACGCCACTGAGCGAGCTACCTGCCAGCTCGACCTTCGTATTCCCGGGCAAGGGATCGGCCTCCGCTGCGATCGTGAGCGTGCTGTCGAGCATCGCCACGCTCGTCACCAGATACTGCCGTCCCGGTCGAGGGCTCAACGTCCACGTGGTGCGCGCGCGTCCCTCGCGGTCCGCGATGGCCGTGGCGGGTTCCACGCGTCCTTCCCCGTCGGCGGGTGTAAACGCCACGGTGGCGCCCGGAACCGGCATGCCACCACGGGAGAGCACGCTCACCGCGATCGATTGGGGCAGCTTCCGGCCTGCCGGCATCCGTTGGTCGACGCCGGCCACCGGTGCGATCGAAGTGGGCGCCAAGTCGACACGCACGGTGATCCGCGCGTCGAAGCCGGCGGTGGCGGCGGTGAGCGTCGTCCAGCCCGGAGCGAGCGCGAGCCCCCGTCCCATGGAATCGACCGCCACGACAGTTGAGTCCGCCGAGTGCCAATGCGGGACGAGCTCACTAATCGCCCGTCCTCGGGCGTCAAGGGCGTGGGCCACAAATGGGACCGTGTCGCCTTCGAGGAGCCGAACGACAGTATCGCCGGGAATGGAGATCCCGGTCGGGCGCTGTCGCACGGAGATCGTTGCCTGCCCGACGATATCCCGCACGGCGACGGTAACGCGGGCGGTCCCTGGGCCTTGCGCGATGACCGTCCCCGCAGAGTCCACGGTGACGACGGTCGTGTCCGCGCTGCGCCATACGAGCGAGACTCCCGAGAGCGCCACGCCCCACTTGTCCGTGACGTTCGCCGCGAGCGCCGCCGTGTCCCCGATGGCCCGGAGCGTATCGGCGCGCGGCGTGATCCAGACACGGCGGGCCGCGTAGTCGGCCAAGCCGAGCCGCTGGTTCATTCCCAGGTTGCGGGCGTTGACCAACAGCGCGGCGAGGGCCGCACCGGTCGTGATGATAGCGGTGAGCCACTTGCCAACACCGCCCATCGGCGCGAGGGGTGTGGTCTTCTTCGTCATAGAGCGATCGAGTCCCAGTTCTCTCTATGCGCGGCGCGCGGTTCCGGCTGTGCGGCAGCGCACATTCATCCCCACCATGGAAACGCGTCGCGCAGGGCCCCCGCGCTCATGACCGTGGCGAAACCCACCAATCCTCGTTCTCGTAGGACTTCGAGATCGCCCGTATCTTACGGCCTTCCTGGAGCCGCCATGCACTCCATCCTGTTCGATTTCCGCGCCGCCCTCCGCACTCTCCGCCGGAGCCCCGGCTTGGCGCTGAGCGCAGTGGTGACACTGGCAATGGGGATCGGGTTCACCACCACCATGTTCAGCATCGTACATGGCGGCACGAGGGAGCTGCCGTTCGACCGGCCGCGGGAGCTGGTCGTCGTGACGCAGACCGATCCGCGGCTTGGCCAGAACGACCTCGGCGCCAGTCCCTTCGACTATAACGAATGGTCGCGGCAGCAGCGACAGTTCCAAGGGCTTGCCGCGTTCCAGACCCAGAGCGTCAACGTCGGTGGAGATGCGAAGCACCCGGAACGACGTGCGGCCGCGTTCGTGACACCCAACACCTTCGCGCTCCTGGGCGAGCCCGTCGCCATTGGCCGGTCGTTCTTCGAATCCGATGCGACGCCCGGGGCCGCACCCGTGATACTGCTCGGCCACGACCTGTGGCGCACGAGATTCGACGCCGACTCCGACATCGTCGGTCGCGTGGTTCGCGTGGATGGAACCCCGCGCACCGTGATCGGCGTCATGCCGGCCGGATTCGGCTTTCCCGTCCACAGCGACGCATGGCTGCCGCTCAGCGTGGACCTGAGCGCGCAGCCCGGGGGCGGCGCAGACCGTGTGCGGGTGTTCGGGCGGCTGCGGGACGGCGTGTCGCTCGACGAGGCCCGCGCGGAGCTGGCGACGATCGCGACCCGCCTCGGACGGCAATACCAGGACACGCACGGCGCGCGGTCGGCGCGCGTGTATCCGTTCGCCGACATGGAGACGGATCCCTCCATCGTGCGGGTCCTCTACTTGATGCTCGGCGCGGTGTCGTTCGTGCTGCTCATCGCTTGTGCGAACGTCGCGAATCTACTGCTCGCACGCGCCGCCGCACGCACCCGCGAGATGGCGATCCGCACGGCCCTCGGCGCCTCGCGGCGGCGTATTCTCTCCCAACACCTCGGTGAGTCGGTGGTGTTGTCGGCTCTCGGAGGGCTCTTAGGGCTCGCGGTCGCGTACGAAGCCGTGGGGGTGTTTGACCGGTCCACGGCGAGCATCATCGACGCCTTCTGGGTCGACTTTCGGGTGGACCGGACGGTGGTCCTCTTCGCGACGGCGTTGGTGGTGACGGCGGGCATCGCGGCCGGAATCCTGCCCGCCCTGCGCGCCTCGGCCACGGACGTCGCCGAGGTGCTCAAGGACGCTAGCGGCGGCGCTACCGGCGTCCGGATTGGACGCCTGGCTCGCAGCCTGGTCGTGGTCGAAGTGGCCTTGGCAACGGGCTTCCTCATCATGACGATGACGTTCACGAAGAGCGCCGTGGCCCTCCGGTCGATCGATCTTCCGTTCCCGGACCGGCAGATCTTCGCGGGACAGGTTGGCGTCGACTGGACGACGCTGGGAGACCCGCCCGCGCGCGCCCGCTTTGCCTCCGACCTTTCGCAACGGCTCCGTGCCATCCCGGGCGTGCAGGCCGCCGCCCTGGTGAGCTATTTGCCCGGCCGTGGCAGCGGTCACTGGCGCTTCTCACCCAACGCCCGGCCGAGCGGCCCTGTCACGAACCAGCCGACCACGAGCTTCGCGATCGTGACGCCCGAGTTCTTCGACGTGCTTGGCGCCCGAGTGTTGCGCGGGCGCGGACTCACGTGGAAGGACGACGCCGAGGCGCCGACCGCCGCGGTGGTGAACGAGAGCTACGTCCGCAAATACTCTGCCGACCGCGATCCCGTTGGTCGACATCTCTGGTTCGGCGAGCGAGAGCTGACCATCGTGGGAGTCGTCCCAGATCTTCAGATCCAGGACGTCGATGACAGAGCGGGCGACGGCGTCTACGCCTCGATCCTCCAGGTGGCGCCGTACGCGGTAAGAGTGGTTCTGCGCACGGCCGGGGACCCGCTGGCGATAACACCCAGGGTTTTGGACGCGGTCGAGGCGGTGGACCCCGACCTGTCGCTCTACGAGGTCGGAACCTTGCGGTCTGCCATCTATGCCGACAAGAAGGTGCTCGACGTGTTCGGAGTGCTGTTCTTCCTGTTCGGGCTTGGCGCGTTGTTCTTGGCGGGCCTTGGACTGTACAGCGTCGTGTCGTTCGGGGTGAGCCGCCGCGCCCGCGAAATCGGCGTCCGGGTGGCGTTGGGAGCACGGCCGCGGGATGTGGTGGGCCTCGTGTTGCGCCAAGGAGTGACCTTGATCGGTGTCGGCACGACGGTCGGCTTGCTTATCGCGTTCGCACTCTCCCACGCGCTCGCCGCGGGCGTCGACTTCGTCGAACCCGCTGGGCCGCTGACCTACGCCGCCATCGCCGGATCGCTCGCGTGTGCCGCGCTGCTGGGATTGCTCCGCCCGGTCCAGCGCGCGCTGGCGCTCGAGCCGGTGTCGGCCTTACGGGCTGAGTGAGCTCGGCTACCGCTGGGGCTTGGCGGCGGTGTTGATGCGAGCGATCACGACGTAGTCCACGCGCAAGGAGTCCGACACGACGGACACCAGCGTGTTCCCGACCACCGACACCCGTCGGACCGCCCAGATGGGGAACGCCGCGTGGGCCGTGGCGATGAGACGCCCTTCCGTGTCGAAGATGTCGAAGCTCGTTCCGTCCGTGTCCGTCACAGGACGTACCCAAAGCCGTCCCTGATCGTCCACGTCCATAGCAGCTAGACCGGGCTTTACGTCTGGAATCGCGGAGTAGTCGAGCTTCGCGCGGCCACCACGGTCCTCCATGAACCGCTCGATTCCGTCGATAGCCTGTTTTCGCTCAGCCGCGGTTACCAGGAGAGGGCTGTACGCGCGCTCGATCACCCGCACGGTGTCGCCGACTACACGTGTTTGATGGATGCGGTAGGATCCGGTCCGTGCTACCCAGACGTACCCTCGAGCATCGAAGTCGAGTAGCTGGGCACTCGAGAACGGAACCGACCTGGTGCCTCTCGGCAACCGATAGAACCGGCCCGAGTCGCTGGGCAATGGAAGGGTGTCCACGCGTCCTGACGCCGTGTCGAGTCGGACCAGAAACAGGTCAAACCGTTCCTGCTTGAGTCCAGGAGTGCGGTCGATCGGGCCGGGCTTGGTGTCCTGCTCGTACACCGCGCCCTCGTGGTCCACACCACCCACCCATCGGTATCCGAAGCTCCCCGCTTTCCGTCGGAATGACGTGACGAATCCGCCGTCGGACTGGAATACGTCGTACCGGGCGTTTCCCACGTCGTTTACCCAGAGATGTCCTCCGGACCACGCCAGGCCATTCGCCGAGCGCAGCTCGCCGGGCCCCGCGCCCTGGCCTCCGAGGAACGCGACGCGGCGCCCCAGCGAGTCGAACACGCTGATCCGTTGGTCCTGGAAGTCGAGGACGTAGATCCGCTTCAGCGGATCCACCGTCAGGTCACGAATCTCGCCGAACGCGTAGTCGCCATCGACCGAACCGATGCGCCGTTCTTCGACGATGCTCCAGGCAGGGAGCCACGCGACCGTCGCCGGGTCGGGATTCCGTACCCGGATGATGCCTCCGGTCAGGGTGTCCACGAGGATGGCGGTTTCCGGGGACGCCTCGTAACGGCAGGCACCGAGCGCGGCGAACGCCGCGAGGAGAAACCAGGTGCTTCGACGATAGGTGGTCATGGCAATGGCTCCATGCGTACCCCCCCCGAGCAAGCTACCGTTTGGGCCTTCGCAGCGCCGCCCCTCCCATCGGAACTCCACTCCTCTATACTTGTATTCCCAGCTAGAAAGGCCAGACGGACAATGGGCTCACCTCCCGCCACCCGCTCCGCTCGCGAGGTGCGCGACTCGGTCGTCATCCGGTTCGCCGGGGACTCCGGCGACGGCATGCAGCTCACCGGACTCCGCTTCACGCAGGAGACCGCGCTCGCCGGCTCCGACCTGGCCACGTTCCCCGACTACCCGGCGGAAATCCGCGCGCCCGCCGGCACCACGTACGGCGTGTCGGCGTTTCAGATCCACTTCGGCGCCCGGGACATCACGTCGGTCGGCGACGAGTTGGATGTCCTGGTAGCGATGAATCCCGCCGCCCTCAAGGTCTCACTCCCCGACCTGCGCATGGGCGGTGCGGTCCTGGTGGACACCGGCGCCTTCACCGACCGGAACCTCCAGAAGGCCGGCTACGAGAAGAACCCGCTCGACGATGAGACGCTGGCGCCGTATCAGATGCTGAAGCTCGACGTGACGCGCCACACGCTTGACGCCGTGGAAGGACTGGGGCTTTCGCAGAAGGAAGCGCTCCGCTGCCGGAACATGTGGGCCCTGGGGCTCATGCTCTGGATGTATGGCCGCTCCCGGAAGGCCACGGTCGAGTGGATCGAGAAGAAGTTCGTGAAGGAGCCCCCGGTCAGGGACGCGAACCTGAAGGCGCTGAACGCCGGCCACGCGTTCGGCGAGACCGCCGAGATGCCCTCCCATGTGTCGGGGTATTCGGTGGCGGCGGCCGAGTTACCGGTGGGGGTCTACCGGACGGTGAGCGGCACGGAGGCGCTCGCGTGGGGCCTGCTGGCCGGGGCCCGCAAGGCGGGTCTCAAGCGCGTGATGCTCGGCTCCTACCCCATCACGCCCGCTTCGCCGCTGCTTCATACGATGGCGGGCATGAAGGATTACGGCGTGGTCACCTTCCAGGCCGAGGACGAGATCGCCGCCATCTGTGCGGCCATCGGTGCGTCCTACGCAGGGGCCCTGGGCGTGACGTCGTCGTCCGGACCCGGGATCGCGCTCAAGGGTGAGGCGTTGGGGCTCGCGGTCGCGACCGAGTTGCCGCTGATCGTCGTCAACGCGCAGCGCGCAGGACCCTCCACCGGAATGCCGACCAAGAACGAGCAGTCGGATCTCTATCAGGCGGTCTTCGGCCGCAATGGGGACGCGCAACTACCAGTAGTTGCCGTTGCTACTCCAAGCGATTCCTTCGAGGTCGGAATCGAAGCCGTTCGGCTGGCGACGAAGTACATGA